>CAJCHM010000010.1 GCA_903970255.1 Acidobacteriota bacterium | reverse complement strand
ACCTGATACCATGACCGCTTTTAGAACTGTGTTTAAAAATCACCTACTTACGCAGGAAACATTCCTACGGCAAAACATACGCTTTGCATTAATGATTTTACACGTCTGAGTATTTTTCTCCACTACTATTAATTACTCTCTACTTCCTGCTCAACATTTCCAAAGGGATCGAGCCCATCGGGAGGAACATAGGAGCTAGGAGCGGTTGTGCGCACTCCCGTACCTGGCGCTCCGAAATCAAATGTATACTTCTCTGTTCCAGCAGAGGTAATGTAGCCCTGATCCGTATAGGTAAATCCCTTTTGCTGTCTTGGGGCGAGGTAGGAAGAGAGTTTCCCTGAACCATCCCAGCTGAGGCATTCTTGGATAGCGCCTTGGGGAATATGTGTTTCAATGAGCTCTGGCAGTGCTGAAGGGGCATGAGTAATGACCGAGGCACTTAAAGGGGTGGTTCTGGTTTTGAGAGCCCGGCTAAAGCTGTAAGAATAGGAAAGATCAACGTGGGTTGCAGCCACACGTGCAAGGGAACCATGTTGGTAGAAAAAACTGCGCTTATGATCTCCGATCTCTAGTGTTCTGCTGGAAGGGTTCCAGCTTTGATCTGTATGCTGCAGCAGCTCCCCATTGAGGGTGATCGACTCTAGAATCAAACGTCTGTCACTATCGTAATCCCGCTTGATGCTGGAATACTCTTCTTTGCTGATTTGTTCGAGCAATGTCGCAAATCCCCGCGGATCATAGGTGTACTTCCTTTGTCCCCCTTCGACATTTTCTTCGGTGAGTCTTTGGTAGGAGTCATAGAAGTAAGAATGAACGCGCCCAAGGGGATCTTTTGTCTCTTTGAGAAGGCCTGCCTCATAGGTGTGCTCCCAGGGTTGCGAGGTTACACCTTGTGCCTGCAAATCTGTGGTGGCCAGTCTACTCATCTCATCATAGGAGGCTACCCAGGCGGCGCCGTTGGGTAAGTCGTATCGGGTGAGATTGGAATCCTCATCGTAATCGTACTGCACCACTGCGCCATCGGGAAGCTCTTTTTGCCTTAGGCGCTTTAATGCATCGAAGGTTTGACGCGTTGTTCTACCTTCCCCATCGGTAATGGCGATGCAGTCGCCACGAAGGTTGTACTCTTTCAGAGTGACGACCTCGCCCTTTTGCTCTCTGATGGGAAGGCCGAGGCCATTGAACCATACGAAGGTTTGCTCTTCACCTTGGGTCACTACTTCGAGATCGTTCTCGGGATCGTATTGCACCAAGGTGTGAGCGATGAGGTTGCCTTGGAGATCGAAGGTGCTAGATTCTGCCAATTTGGCATTTTCAGTGCGGGTAATGGTTTTTTCTCCGCTTGGCAAGGTACAAACAACCAAGTCCCCGCTATAGTTCCAAGTTGTGATTTCACCGCTAGGGGTTGTTTGTGTTTTGAGGCGATTAAGGCCGTCATAAGTTTTTTGCTCTGTGTAGCCGGCTGCGTCTGTGAATTGGATGCAATTGCCCCGTGGATCAAATTCCTGGATTTCTGTGTTTTGTGTCTCCCTGTGAGTGCGGATGATCCGGTGTTGGAGATCGTCATAGGTGATGTCCCAGATAACAGACTGTTTTGTCTCTTGGATTGGTCTGCCCATTTTGTCATAGATGATCTCTGTCGTTGTACCATCGGGGTAAATTTCTTTTGCGAGTAAACCGTTTGTGGTGTAGAGGCGCGTTGTCACAGCACCTGATGGCGTTGTCATCGTTTCAACAAGACCACCGGCTTCATAGGTGAAGGCAGAGGAAAGCCCCTCGAGGGTTTCTTTTTTAACCCTTCCCATGATGTCAAACTCACGTATTGTGCAATGGCCCAGTGGGTCGACATCCTCTATGCAATTGCCGAGTTCATCGTGTTCATAGATCCTGTAAGCTGTAGCTCTACCCAATTGATGTCGCAGGGCCTTGATCTGGCCGGATGCATTGTAATCGATGTTGAGGGCATTGCGGCTATTGGTGTTTTGCTCCCAGATGGGGGCGTTGTTGAGATTGTAGTCCGTAAAGGTTGCAGACAGGAGTTTACCCTCAGTAGAAAATACTTGTGAGCAGAGAGGATAGCCCATGATGTTGTAACGGGTCTTTTCAATAGCATCAGAGGTGATCCGTTTATTGCACTGGCCTTGGCTTGTGAACATAAACTGTGTGATGACGTCGGGGTCGTCTGTGCCTGTGAGCTCCTTTTTTTGTGAGGGGAATCCATAAGAATCGTACTGCAGGAAGGTGACTGCCCCGGAATAATCCTGTCTTTCGACAAGACCGCGCGCATTATACTCGAGATCAACATAGGAAATGAGGGTAGCGTTGCTATAAGTTTCAATCCGCTTGGGCAAATAGGAAAAAATAGGATCATAGGTCGTTGTGACT
This sequence comes from Acidobacteriota bacterium, assembly GCA_903970255.1. Taxonomy (GTDB): domain Bacteria; phylum Chlamydiota; class Chlamydiia; order Chlamydiales; family Rhabdochlamydiaceae; genus CAJCIW01. The sequence continues at coordinate 12,287 of CAJCHM010000010.1, read as the reverse complement.
TTCCGTCCGCAGCTCTCTTCGGCAATGGGGAGGTTGTGTTGATTGTAGGCAAAACGCTTAACCACACAATTGTCGCCTTTGCCGGTTAAGTCATTCCCTTCGAGTCGAATTTCTAAGAGGTTTCCTTTCTCATCATACAGATGGGAAGTAGTCAATCCCCGCTTATCTGTCGTTGTTTTTATGCTGCGCAAAAAAGCGCCGGGTTTATCCCAGGGAACAACTTTCCCCTGTTCTGCATCAAACCAGGAGGTATCATCGATAAACCAGGATTGATAGATGTGATAACCCAGGGGGTCGGTGATTTTGTAGATTTGCTTCTCGAAGATGTTGTAGGTGGTCTTGCCTCCCCTGCCATCTGTCACTGTGGTTTCACCTTCTGCATAGGTAAAGGTAGCGGTTACAGTGAGCTCTTGCCGCGGATCCACAGGAGAGAGTTGTTTGAAGACTCTGCCCTGATCATCGTAAATATTTTCTAGCACACACCCTTCAGGTTTTGTTTCCCGCTGGATCCGATGAAAGCTGTCGTATTCGTAAACGATGCAGGCAGAATTCGGGAGCTCCACTGTTGCCAAATCCCCATTTGCATAGTAGGTGTAACGGATTCTCCTACCGTCTTTGGCGTAAATTTCCTCAATCCTCCCTTCAGGGGTATAGCGAAAGATGCAATAGTGCCCGTTGGAACTTTCGATGCGCTTTAATTTGTCATCGCTATAGGAAAAGCTCAAGGTATTGCCGGATGCATTGCTCCAGGTTTTTACCCGCCCATTTTCAAAGAGGCGTTTGGAGCCATCGGCTCCATAGAGGATTTCATCTTCAATGTAAGCATGGAAGGGGTTAGGGTTTCCGTTGCAATTGTAAAGGTCGGGGTTATCATTGGGGGCAATTTCCCAACGCTGTGCTTCTTGGCTAAAACAATACACAATCACAGTTCCATCTGCTTCTGCAATGTAGCGTTTCCCCTCTTGCTCTATCATATAGGGGTTCACACTGAGTTTCCAACCGTAGCCCAGCTCTTGTAGGAGAGGATTTTGGCTATTATAATTGCGGCGAATTTGTAGAGGGAATGGACCTGGGAGGACAAGGTCGATTTCGTCGATGTAAAATGCGCCGCTGACAACGTCGACAGGATCAGAAACGCCGTTCCAGAGCGATTTGTGCTCGAGTCTGACATCGGGGATCTGTTTTTGAGGCAGGGAGGCAATCTCTGGAACAGAAGACACAACAGTTTGGAGCGCATAGGTTTGCTGGTGGGGAATCAGTTTCCACTGGGCTATAGGATCTTTGGAAGGGATTGCCGATCCCAGTCCTCCATGAATGAGAAGATTGTTAAACGAGATCATGGCCAAACTGCCTCTGGGGTGCACAAGGAGGGTGGCGATTTCTTGATAGGTCTCGCCCCGGCTTGAAATAGGACCTGGGGTCATATACGCATAGGCCCACGCACTCAATGGATTAGTGGGATCCATCCACTTTTCAATTGCTCTCCATTGGGCAGAAGCCTTTATTTGAAGCTCCCGAAGATTCAGGTTATGAATGGGAAAAAGGGCTTGGGTCAGTTCGGGAGTGTTTTTTGCCATTTCAACAAGGGAAGGAGTTAAGGCCAAAAAGCCTGTGCCTATGTCGTTATTTTTTAGCTGTCTGAGGTGGGAGAGTTGCAGGAGTTTGATCGTTGAGATGGCATTGGGATCATTGAACAGATCGCGCAGCACCTGGTGTTCATTGGAAGAGGTATCGACAGCAAGCAAAGAGGCGCATTGTCGATAGTTGGAAAGCTTCCCCTGATCTGTTTTGGGCAGCGTGGAACGGAACCAAAACATATCGACTTGGGGGAGCGATCCCCCTTCTGTTCCCGGCACAAGTTTTGCAAGCCCAAAAGCACAGACTGTCATGGGATTTAACTTATGCAACCCAGCCAAAATTTTCTCCGAGCGGCTGCATCTCTGGAAATAAGAAGCTCCTAAAAAGCTAAGCAGGGACCGCAGACGCTCATTTTCTTGGTTTGCTAAGGAAAATTGCTGATAAAATTGGGAAGCGGTGGTTGTATTTACCCCGCCAAAATGAAAACACAGAGCAGCTGTGGTGCCTTTGGCAAAGGTAAAGGTTTGGCTTTGATCCAGGTAAGTCAATGTAACATCGATGAGATTGTCGGTATCGTCGAGGGAAATACAATGTTCTTCTTCCAGCATCTGTATATGCATCCCCAATGAGGAAAATGTGATAAAACCTCCCACATCAGCTAATTGTGCAAGAGAAGCATCGCAAGCATATTTTTTTTCGGGGTGTTCACGGGAAGAGATTTCAATGTGCGTTTTGGCAAAATAACCCTTTTGCAGTTCTTCTGCACATTGCCACTGCTCAACCCTCAAGGGGTGTGCGAATTCCTCCCATGAGGTGTACTGTTTTTTAACCTGAGTGCGCCAGATACCGACATCATTTAGGGTAAGCCCCTGTTTTCTGAGCTCTTCTTCAGCAAAGCGCACAAAGAGAGTGCCCAACGAGTCGTCTTCCTCAGAACCGATCTGTTTTAAAAGCTGTTCATCCCCTTTTAAATAGTGGAAGATCCAGCGGTCTGCACTGGCATACTTTTCTGGAAGCAACGGGTAGAGATCATACCCTTCGACCACTTGCATTTCTTTCATCCATGGAAATAGAGAGATCCACTCCTTGCCATCAAAAAAGAGGACGCCTGGATAATTTAACAATACTTCCTGTTGTTCATCGGGAATTTGTGTGAAGAGCAGGTTTTCTACAAAAGTTTTAGGCAGCTGACATAAGCCTCCGGTATACACGGCTCTATAGCCGGCCCTTCCCAATGCATAAATAAGAAGCTGGCACTGCTCCCACGCAGAACCCTGCTTTTCTAAAAATGTTGCAAGGCAGCTTCTATGGATGGGCGGTGGCACGAAAGCACCGAGGCTTTTGCTCAAAAAGGGGTCGACAAGGGCGATTTCATTGGTGATGTAGGCAGCAATTGCCAAAGGATCTTTTTTTAGTTCTTCGACAAATTGGTCGATGAGGGGAAAGGTTTCATAAGGAGTTTTACCGCCCTGTAGATTCAAAGAAGGGGGGGCGATGGCAACCAGCTCAAGTGGTTTCCTTGGGCCCAGAGGGCCAGGTTTACAGAGCGATGCCAATTGCCATGGGGGAGGCGGAATCCCTCGACTGACAAAAAGTACACCTTGTTCTTCACTAGAAACAATGAAGGTGTATTGGGGGTAAAGGGTTCTTAGAGCAAGAAGAAGCAAGGGAGAGCCATTAAAATCGCAGATTATATTTGCTCGTAAATCGAGCCCAAACTGCGCTTTGAGCCTGCTTTCTGGAAAAAAGAGGAATCCGTCATCTGTTAGATAACGATCCCAGGCGGTTGTATGCTGCTGAGGTAAATCGATGTATTCTTCATCGATGCATTGCCCCTGTTCATAAACCTGGACGTGCAACCTCGGTAGATTAGCAGAAATGAGAAAACGGTAGAATTGCTCTGTGTAGAGGGTGTATTCCCCTGTGTTTGTGCTTTTTTGGCCATCGAGTGGAATGGCAATAAACTTTTGTTCTCCACTGTATCCTGCCAGCAAGCTCTCGGGTAGCAATTGTTTAAAAAACAGCCCTCTTCGCTCTTCTTCCTGGGTTTTAAATACCTCTTTGGAATGGGTATTTTCTATTACAGTGGGACGGTTCTGATCTTGCTGTTCTTTGACATGGGCAATGGCATTTTTTAACCCTTCAAGCCTCTCTTGTTTCTCTTCTCCTATAGAGACAAGAGTTTCCACTAATGGAAACATCCGCTGCAGCACTTCAAAAACGCTGCGCTTTAACCCTTTTTCCTCATATACTTTTTGCTCTTCTTCCAATAGCTGAAGCTTCGCTTTTAGCGCTGCGATCTGCTCCTTGACAATCTGCGGCCGATTTAAGGCCTCCTCTTCACACTTTGCAGCTGCTTGGCTGTAGCTTGCGATCGCCTGCTGTAAAGTATTTTTGCTCACCTCGTCGGGATAGGGAGAAATGAGATCGAGCGCCTCTTTGGCTGCAGAGGATGCTTGCCTATAGAGCTCTCCAATTTCGTTTAAAGTGGCCACCACTGCTTCAACAGCATTCAAATCCCTGTTGCAATTTTGGTTTTTAGTGTTTGCAAGCTCTGTTTTTTGCTCGCTCTCTTGATAGAAGGGAAGCGCTTTCTCAAAGGCGATCTCTTGATGGGTATGGGCAATTGCATTTTGCAGATGACTGATTTCAGTGATCATCGAGTTTTTGTCTCTCTTAATCTCCTTTTTTATTTTGATGCACCACTTTTTCCTTTGTGTTTTTTTAGATTGCTTTGCGATTTTCTCTAAAATTTTATCGCAATAACCAATAGCGCGGTGGCAGCAGGCAATCGCATCGTTCAGAATGCGGATACGTATTTCTTTTTCATTGGGCTCAAGGTTTTGGATGTCGTTGAGATAAGCCTCATGCCACTTCCATTCAGAAAGAGCATTTGCATAGATCTTTTGGCATTTATCTTCGTCAAATCCATAGAGGAGGCTGGGAATCAGAAACAGAAGGAATAAAGAGAGCCATTTCATCTTTGTTTATCACAATAAATTTTTAGTGAGCTATTTATGTATCAGTCGAAGCGACTTTACCTCAACTAAAAAATTCATTGAACCGTTGATCGCAATATGGTATAACCCCGACAATTTCTTTCTAACCTTTGAGTTGCCATGAATGAAGAGACTCCAGGGCCCTCACGCAGTGAAATTTGGAAAATGTTTAACCTGATTTCACCTACATATGACCGCGCTAATCGGGTCATGTCATTTGGGTTTGATCAGATCTGGCGCAGAAAAGTATGCGCGTTTCTTCTTCCGAAAAAAGAGATGCGCATCTTAGATTGTGCAACTGGAACCGGTGATCAAATCACCGCTCTTTTAGAAAAAAGACCCGATATCGCTGAGGTGATTGGAATCGATCTTGCTGAAGAAATGGTTAAAATCGGCAAAGAAAAGATCGCTAAAAAACCCTACGCTAACAAGGTCGCATTTGAGGTGGCAAGTGCCCTTGCAATCCCCTATCCCGATCACTCTTTTGATTGCGTGACGATTGCTTTTGGCATTCGCAATGTGACCGATATGATGGCTGCATTTCAAGAATTCCGCCGCGTCCTTAAGCCCGGAGGCAGAGTATTAATCCTCGAAGGAACCGTTCCCAGAAAAAAATGGCTGCGCGGGTTGCATTTGTTCTATTTGCGCTATGTGCTACCGGCAATTGGGGGGCTGATCTCGAAGAACTTAAAGGCTTATCGTTACTTAAATCAGACGATTGAAACTTTCCCTCAAGGAGAAAAATTTGCAGGTAGAATGCGGGCTGCAGGTTTTGTCAATGTCCATGCCAACACGCTCCTAGGTGGGATTACAACGGTCTATCAAGGAGACAAAGATGTGCCCACTTGCCATTAATGGGCAATCGTATCACCTCGATGTCTTGAAGCAAAAAATCACCGCTATTGACCCGATTGCCTGGCTTGAATCTCAACAACTCTACCCTAAGGTCTATTGGAAAGAACGGGACAGCTCTACCACCTATGCTGCCGTCGGATCGGTGATCTCTTTTACAGATATCCCCCATTTTGATGGGGTTAGCGACTTGGATTTGCGTCTTTATGGCGGTGTTAGTTTTCATCGGGATAGGCAAACCGATGAGACATGGGCAGATTTTCCAACCACTAGCTTTTGGCTCCCTCAAGTAGAAATGATCCAGGAGGGTGATCGAGGGCAGCTGTTGAATTATAGTCTACCTGGGCAAGATGGGATCAAAACTGCTACCCAGCCAGAGCCTCGACTACTTTCTCCCTTTAATCCGTTACTCAATCGAAGTGAGATCCCCTGTTTTGAGCAATGGGAAACAAATGTAAACACAGTCCTGGAATCGATCAGCTCAGGGCAGTTGGATAAGCTGATCTTAGCGCGGAGAACAACCCTTGAATTTGCATCCCCCCTTTCCCCCTGGATAATGCTTAAAGCTTTGAGGGAAAAGGCTGTGCACACAACTCTTTTTGCCTTTGAACTCTCCCCCCACCTTTGCTTTTTGGGCGCAACTCCGGAAAAGTTGTTTCAACGAGAAAAAAATCTCCTGACAACAGATGCTGTTGCGGCAACACGACCCCGTGGGCAAACGACAGAGGAAGATCTGAAATGGGAAAGAGATCTTTTCACATCTGCCAAAGAGCAGAGAGAATTCAAAATTGTGAAAGATTACCTGGAAAACACACTGACACCCCTGGCACAAGATTGGAAATGGGAGGGAAACGATCGGATATTAAAAAACTCCCACGTTCAACATCTGCACAACCGTTTCAATGTCACTCTTCAAAACTGCATTTCCGACGCACAGCTGATCGCCTCTTTGCACCCAACGCCTGCATTGGGGGGATTTCCGCGGCAAGAAGCGCTGACATTTCTGAAGGGAGTTGAACCCTTTGAAAGAGGCTGGTATGGAGCGCCTATCGGAGTGATTGGACAAAATAGAACAAGCCTCTATGTTGCGATTCGCTCTGCTCTCATCCAACATAAAAGGCTGCACCTATTTGCAGGAACAGGTCTTGTTGCAGGTAGCGATCCAAAGTTGGAATGGGAAGAATTGGAGTACAAAATTCGCCCGTTTACAGAGCTATTTTTATAGGAGATGTCAATGATGGATTACGGAGCTCAAAATGAGAGTTGGGCAGCAAGAATCGTCAATGCCCTAATCCAACAGGGTGCAAACTACTTCTGCTGCGCCCCCGGATCCCGTTCTACCCCCTTGATGTTAGCCATTGCCCAACATCCAAAGGCCCACAAAATCGTCCATTTTGATGAACGAGGCGTTTGTTTCCATGCTTTAGGCTTTGGTAAAGCAAGTGGAAAACCAGCTGTTGTCGTGACAACCTCGGGAACTGCTGTCGGCAACCTGCTCCCAGGGGTTATGGAGGCCTACAACGATAAGGTTCCCCTCATTCTATTGACGGCAGATAGACCGCCTGAATTGCAGGGTTGCGGAGCTAATCAAACCTGTGATCAGGTCAAGCTCTTCACAAATCACATCCGCTTGGCAGTTGATCTTCCCTGTCCAGATGATCGGATCCCAGAGAAGTATCTCGCATCGAGAATTAGCCATGCTGTGGCAATGACTCAATCCTCTTTAAGAGGTCCTGTCCACATTAACTGTATGTTCCGCGAACCCCTTTTTTCAAGCGGGGCTGAGCCTGGATCTTTAAAAAAACATGTGCATGTTGAACATCCCCACTTGCACCCATCTCATGAATCAATTGCCTATTGGGCTGAGCTGCTTTCAACCAAAAAAAAGGGCGTCATTATTGCAGCGTCCAGCACAACCGATGATTCGGAGGCAATTTTTGCACTCGCAGAGCGATTGAAATGGCCGATTTTTGCCGACATTCTCTCTAGAACCAGAACTCTTAAAAATTGGTTCCTCATTACCCATTTCGATCCGATTCTCAAAGTCAAAGACAGCTGCTCGATTGACGCTGTGATTCAATTTGGGGATAGAATTGTCTCTAAAACATTATCCCAGTGGCTGCAGGTACAGGATTTAGAATTCTACCTCCATCTTTCCGAACACTTAGAACCCCAAGACCCCGATCATCTTGTCACACACAAACTCCATGCATCCCCTCTCATTTTCACAAAAGAACTCTTAAATTCCCTCCCCAATCAGCAAGATAGTCAGTGGGCAGATCAATGCAAAAAATGGGATGAGGATTGTAGGCAAACCTTAAGCGATTTCTTTTCCGAGAGCACCCTCTTGACAGAGCCTAGCCTCATTTGGGAGAGCAGCTCATTTTTACAAGAGGGTTGGGGGTTATTTCTTGCCAACAGCATGCCAATCCGCGATGCTAATCAATTCTTTCCACCTTTGAACAAGTGTTGTTCTATCTTTGGCAATCGGGGAGTTTCAGGGATCGATGGCAACATCGCAACAGCTGCTGGAATTGCTATAGGAATGGCCAGACCTGTGCTGGCTCTCATTGGCGATCTAGCATTCTTGCACGATCTTAACTCGCTAGCACTACTTTCAAAATTAGAGCACCCGGTTGTGCTCTGTGTTGTCAATAACAAAGGGGGAGGCATTTTCTCTTTCCTACCCATTGCCAAAAAAATGGACGCTCTGAATTTCGAGGAGTGTTTTGCAACCTCTCATTCCCTTTCATTTGCATCTGCCGCAACTCTTTTTAATCTCCCCTATTATCGACCGGAAACACTTAACCAATTCAAAGAAGTGTTATCCCGACAGAAAGAAATGCCCCAATCGTGCATCATCGAGATCTCAACGGATAGAGCAGAAAATGTAGTTGTGCACCAGCAAATCCAAAATGCGATTAAATCATGCTTAAATACCTCGCAAAAGGAAATCCTAACCACCCTCATCTAATTTTTCTGCATGGCTTCTTGGGATGTAAGGAGGATTGGAATCAGATTCTTCCCTTTTTTGAAAAAGCTTATTATTGCATTGCCCTCGATCTTCCGGGCCATGGGCAATCTGAGTATTGCGAGGATATTGTAGGAGCCGTGAAGAGCTTCATAGGTCCGAACAAACCCACTCTCATCGGTTATTCAATGGGAGGGAGGATCGCAATGCAGCTACAGACTTGGGTAAAAAACTTAATTATCCTTTCTGCCCACTTAGGGCTGCAAACCCAAAAAGAAAAAGAGGAGCGGTTTGAGCTGGACAGGGTGTGGAGCGAAAAACTCTTACACCTCCCCTTTGAAACCTTTTTAGAACAGTGGTATGCCCAATCTCTATTTCAGCCGCTTCCCTCCCTGCCGTTGCGGTTAAAAAATGACCCTGAGAGCCTCTCTAAAGTCATTTTGCAAATGAGCTTGAGCTTCCAAGCATACATCGACACCCTCGATTGCCCTGCCCTTTTTTTATATGGGGAAAACGATTTGAAATATCGGGATCATTATTGTAGACTCCCTAAAGGCGCTGTAGTAGAGCGGATAAGGGGATCTGGCCATATCATCCACCTTTCCAACCCCTCTCTTTGCGCGGAAAAAATCCTCAATTGGTTAGAAGTTGATGAATCGCGCTCAAGTATGGACTCACGCTGCAAGACCCAAAACTCTAGTGGCCAGCATTAGCCCAGCCCTTATCGGCACTACCCTAGCGATCAGCAGCGGGCAATTTGACCCTATGACATTTCTCTTCACTCTGATGACAGCCCTTCTCATTCAGATCGGAACCAACCTCTCCAACGATTACTTCGATTTTATCAAAGGGGCCGATACATCGATGCGCAAAGGATTTATGCGCGTGACACAAGCAGGTCTTGTCTCCCCTGCTGTCATGAAACGGGCGATTGTGGCCACTTTTGCAATCGCATTTTTATGCGGATGCTTTCTCATCTATGAGGGTGGGGCGATGATTGCCCTCATGCTGGGTCTATATATTGCCTTGAGCATCCTCTATACCGCAGGTCCTTTTCCGCTAGCTTATTTAGGATTGGGCGATCTTTTTGTGTTGCTCCTCTATGGGCCTGCCGCCGTTCTCATCACCTACTACCTCCAAACAGCACATTTAAGCGGGGAAGCTGCTCTTGCCGGATTATCTCCCGGTGCCCTTTCGATGGCGATCCTTGTTGTCAACAACGTAAGAGATGTCGAAGAAGATCGCACAGCTAATAAAAAAACCCTGGTCGTTCGGTGGGGCAGAAACTTTGGTAAACTTGAGTTTCTATTTTGTCTACTGCTCTGTTTAGTTCCCCTGCTCTTCTTTTATACTACCCACCCCTTTACTCTGCTCTCCCTATTAATTCTCATTCCAGCAATTCCGCTTGCCATCGCGATGATCAAAAATCAAGACCCAAAGCTCCTCAATCTCCTCTTTGCAAAAACAGGAAGGCTCCTTTGGCTCTTCACACTCCTTTTTTGTATTGGATGGATGCTGTGAAAACATGGAAAATTTATTCCTTTGAAATTCCCTATGTCGCAGGCGGCATCCGCAAAGGAATCTTGATTAACACCGATAACAACCGTTGGGCAGAGATCTCACCGCTGCCAGGAAGGAGTAAGGAGACCTTCGATGAGGCATTGCAGCAATTGATCCGTTTCTTTGCCGGCAAACACAAGGGAGACCTTTTTCCCTCTGTGCAATTTGGTTTAGAGAGCCTCAATTCTGCGCCATTTGAACCTATGCAGACCTCCACCTATGCACTCCTCAGCGGCACTCCAGATGAGGTATTGCGACAAGCGAAAGTGGCGGCAAAGCAAGGGTATGCAACTGTAAAGCTCAAAGTATCTTCTTTTTCCATACAGCTAGCTCAAGAGTTGATACACACCCTTCAAAAGCAGTTTCGTTTGCGTATCGACTGCAACAGCGCATTCTCTTTTAGGGATGCTATTTCTCTATTTTCCCCTTTTGCAATAGATGATTTCGATTACATCGAAGATCCCACTTTCGAAACGGATAGGTTAAGAGAATTTACCCACCCCTTTGCCCTGGATGAAACAGTGACAAATTTTCATCAGATGGGTTTGGAGAACACTCCGCAATTATACGGCTTTATCCTCAAGCCAACTATTCTCGGAGGAAAAAAAGGGTGCGCACCTTATGTCGAGTATGCAAAGCAGCACAAGTTGAAAGTAGTTTTTAGTCCCGCCTTTGAAAGCGGATTGGGTCTGATGCAAATTCTAAAGCTTGCCAAAGAGTTTGCTCTAGAGGGTCTTGTTGGGTTAGATACCTATCGCTACCTCAAACATGACCTTCTGCACCCCTCTGTCAATTTCAGTACCCCCCGATTGACCATCGACACACACCCCCAAATCAATCCCCTCTTACTCACCGAGATTGCCCGTGGATGAAAAAGAGATCATCTAGTATCTTCCTGTGCCGCAAGTTTTAACCAGATGAGTATTTATGCAAGTTCGCGATCCCAAGTTATCCACCCGCATGCAAGCGCAAACCAACCTGTTTCAAATCGCAATTCCTACTAAAAATAACACTCTTTGTCAAAACACGGATCTTCCAATAGAGCAGAGGGTGGAAAATAACGAGCTCAAAATAGAAAAACTCAAGGCAAAAATCGCCTTTGATCTGGGGAGGCGTTTGGGTCGAGTAGAGCGAGATATAGAAATTTTCAAACTACAGCAGTTTGTTTTACTACAAAATGCGCAGCAAGTGCAGTTGACGCACCAACAAGCCTGGAGAACTACTCGAGAAAATGCCATTGCTATAGCAGAACTGATTTCAAAAAAAATAAAATCGGTTGCTGAAGCTATCAAGTTGTATAGAGATACCAATAGTGAAGTGTTAGCCTACAAAGCGTGGGTAGTCAATAATTCTTGGCAGAAATATCGCCACCGAGGCAGCGGCATTGAATCGATTGCAAACTATATTTTTGTGCAATGCGATCAAATCACTCCCATTTTCTCTTTTGGCCCCGATCGATTAAAAGACCCTTACATCAAAATATGTCCGCAACCCATCTTAAAAGCAATTACCCCCCTTGAAAATCTCGATATTGAAGAGGATGCTTTAGAGATGTATGGCGACAAGATTCAGAAGATGGAAGAGATCATTGCTCAGATAAAAAAAGACAATCACCGTTTGGAGGTATGGATGACAGGTCTGCAGCAAGATTTTGAAAAAACAAAGGAGATATGCCGAAAAGAATTTATGAGCAGCGTACAAGAAGTGATTCGCTGCTACAAAGGAATACAATTTACCATAGGTATGAACACTTCTATGACTAAGCGGCAGCTACTTGACCCTGAGCGTGAATGTCTTTGGGGGGGAGCACCACTTGTCGAGGGTTGTTTGGAGGGATATAAGCATGGTGCACTTTTGCTCTCCCCTATCATTCCCGAAATAGAAAAATTAGCCTCTGGGGTGTATGCTCCATCGACAAAGTGAGAACAGAAAAACTAATGAGCACTTTTCAGTCGATCGCGGTATAAAAGTCGCGAATTTTATTCTAGCGCTTGCTATGCTCGATTCAAACTGGAGTTTGGACTAAATTTGGCCTGCAGGGACGAGCGAGACAAAATCAGATCTAACTGACCGACGAAGTCAATAGCGCTAGCAATTGATGAGGAGGAAGTTAGATCTGATGAAGTCGCAGCTGTCACCTGCAGGCCAAATTTAGTCCAATCTCCAGTTCAAAGCAAAGGTGATCTATGGAGCTTTTAAATCCTAGAGTAGATGTCGCATTTAAAAAAATCTTCGGCTCCGAAGAAAATAAAGATCTTCTCATTTCTTTTATTAACTCGGTTGTTTCACATGAAGATCAAGTCATCGACGTAGAGCTTTTAAATCCC
>CAJCHM010000009.1 GCA_903970255.1 Acidobacteriota bacterium | reverse complement strand
TCAAATATTTCTGGAGGACCGGCCGGGTATCTCTCCTGAGGTGTTAAACTTCCCGGTTTATGACTTAAATGCGCTATTTAGGCAGAAAATGGAGCTTCCAGCAATTAAAGGGAGGGATCAATATGTACATAAATTGCCCGTCAGTTTCTGCACAACATAATTTTACACCTTTTCCCGATTGTGCTAATAGACAAATCAGGAGGTGATTATGTTCGACCAAATAATCAAACGCTCATATTACAGGCAAAGACATCTTGATGCGCCATTATTGGCTGAAAGAATGAAATATATCCAGCATTGGATTGACAAAGGTAGATCGCTCAGCACTCTTCAAGCGGTTGCAAATTACCTTCTGAGAATTGTTGAGTTTTTGCATTTGAAGTCTCGAAGAATCGTAAAATTAGAGGAGGTAGAAAATGCTGCAAACGCTTGGGCTTCTTATCAATATAATCATCCGCAAAAAAGAGCTACATTTTCAAAATGCGGAAAGGAACGCTTTACTTGGTATGCCATAGATTGGCTCAAAACCCTCAAATGGCTAGAACCTCTTCCTGAAGAAAAAATTCAGCTGTTTAATAGGATCTTTGAAAGACGCAAAGCTCTCCAGCGTCATATCAATGCGCCATTGTTAGAGGAGCGCTTGATGTATCTGCAGAAATGGGCAGACGATGGAGCTACCCTAAATACTCTGCGTTTTATAGCCCATTATCTTTTAGCCATCATAGACTTTCTCAAATTGCATAAAAAAGAAATCGTTACGCTCAAGGAAATTCAAAAAGCAGCAGATAAGTGGGCTGCCCGGACGACAGGACACGTCTATATGAAGGTGGGTTTTTCCAATACCTCAATGATGCGTTTTAAAAGCGTTGCGATCAACTGGTTAGATATGCTTGGACGCCTAAAGCATCCTACAGAACAAGTCGGTCCTTTTTCTGAATTCATTGGCAAGTACGTGGACTACATGCGCAAAGAGAGAGGACTTTCTGAAGAAACGATCTATACTCGTATTTGGCTGCTAAAAGACTTCTTTAAAAGCATTGGGAGGATCGTTTCTTTACAGCAGATTACAGCATTAAATATCGATGATGTGCTCCAGAATAAATATCTCGAAGGGCAAAGCAGACGTTCACTGCAAACCTATGCATCAGTACTTCGAGGATTTTTCACCTATGCCGAAGGGAAAGAATGGTGTAAGAAGGGGCTGGCCAGCTCTATTAAAACGTCTCGTGTATACAGACATGAAAACTTACCACAAGGTCCCTTATGGGCCGATGTGAGCAAACTTCTAGAAAGCACTGAGGGAGATCACCCCACTAATATCCGAGATAGAGCCATCATCATGCTCCTCGCTGTTTATGGCCTACGCTGTGGAGAGGTTGTCCAATTGAGCCTTGATGATCTTGATTGGGGGAATGAGGTGCTACATGTTAGGCGAGCAAAAAATGCAAAATCCCAGAAATTCCCATTTTCACAAACTGTGGGAGAAGCGATTTTGAGCTATCTACAGAAAGTAAGACCCAATAATTGCTCATCTAGAGAGGTTTTTATCTCGCGAAAAGCTCCACATCGACCTCTCACTTCTGCTGCGATTTTCCAGATAGTCTCTAAACGATTAAAGCCTTTGAAAATAAATCTCAAACATCATGGGCCGCATACGCTTCGTCATGCATGTGCTACTCGTTTGATTAACGAGGGGATTTCTTTAAAGGAAATCAGTGATCACCTCGGCCATCGAAGTATGGAAAGCACACGCATCTATGCCAAGGTAGATCTTATCCATCTGCGGAAGGTCGCCGATTTTGAAATAGGTGATTTGGCATGAACACTAAAAATTTAATCCTTAAGTACATTGGTTATAGAAAGTCACTCGGAGAAAAATTTCGCACCAATGGCAACTATCTCAAAGCCTTCTCACGAGCCGTTGGAGATACCATCGACATAAGGCAGGTTTCAGCCAAACAAGTGATCGATTTTCTCTATGGTGACGGGCCGGTCACATCATCATGGTTCATTAAATATGCGGCATTGCTTGGTTTTTACCGATATGCAATGAGCAGAGGATATGTTGATTCTTCCCCGCTGCCAATTGACAAACCCAAAAGGCCTCCTCCATTTGTCCCTTACATTTATACTCGAGATGAATTACGACAACTTTTCAAAGCCGCTTTTGCCTACCAGAAAAATCGTAGCCATGTTGAGCCCTATATGGTGAATAGGATTTTACTATTGCTTTATGGGACCGGATTACGCTTGAGCGAGGCTTTGTCTTTGACCATGAAAGACGTCGATTTGTCGCAGAACGTACTTACAATCAAACAGTCAAAATTTTACAAGGGCCGTCTGGTTCCCTTTAGCAATCAACTGGCAAGCATCCTAAACGAATATCTGAGTTGGAGAAATAAACGAGGCTTCCCAAAGGAGGGAGATACCCCATTCTTCTATGGACGGCAGAATAAGTCATTAAATTTGGCCACGATTGAATCCGCATTTGAGCGAATACGAGAGAAGGCGGGAATTTGTAGAACAGATGGGGCAAAATACCAGCCCCGCCTTCACGATCTCAGGCATACTTTTGCTGTTCATCGACTGACGAGTTGGTATCAACAAAATGCTGATGTTCAACATCTTTTGCCCGCTTTATCCGTTTACATGGGACACACGTATCTTTCTGCGACTTCTGTCTATTTAACAATGACAAATGAGCTCCTTCAAGAAGCTGGGAAAAAGTTCGAAAAATATGTAAAAGAAAAGGATGGATATGGATAACCAAAATTTTTTGAGTCCGTGGATCAAGCGGTTTTTATTGGAATATTTGATCAATGTGAAAAACCTGTCTCGTAATACGCAACAAAGTTATCGAGACACATTTCGTTTGTATCTCCCTGAAGCTGCCAAAAAAAATAAAAAGTCCATTGATCAACTGACCCTCGAGGATATATCTCCAGAAGGAGTAAAAGAATTCCTTCTCAACATAGAGTCAAAACGTCAGTGCAGTTTAGCCACTCGTAACCAGCGGCTAGCAGCCATTCATGCTTTTACTCAATTTGTTGGCCTTAATAGCCCTGAACATGTCGAGTGGTGCCGGCAGATTCGTGCGATTCCAATTAAAAAGGGGCAAAAGTCACTGATCACTTATCTGGAAAAAAATGAAATGGATGCCCTTCTTAACTCTCCCGACCGTTCAACAGATCAAGGGCGACGTGATTATGCTCTCCTGCTATTTCTTTATAATACAGGCACTCGTGCAGACGAAGCCGCCCAGTTAACAATTGGAGATCTCGAGATCGCTTCCAATGCAAAAAAGGGCTTTTCCGTAGCCTTAATCAAAGGAAAAGGCAATAAGTTACGCCGATGCCCACTCTGGCCTGATACGGCAAAAGAGCTGACCTCCCTCATAAATGGCCGAGAACAGCGCGAACATGTATTTCTGAACCGTTGTAAAGAGCCGATCACTCGATTTGGCATTCATACGTTGGTCAAGAGACATGTTAAGAAATTGATCGCTGAATTCCCATCTTTAAAAAAGAAACGGGTTAGCCCGCATACCATCCGACACACTACAGCAACTCATCTCCTCCACTCTGGCGTGGATATCAATACAATTCGAGCCTGGCTGGGGCATGTCTCTATCAATACAACGAATATCTATGTTGAGGTCGATCTTGAGATGAAGGCTAAAGCTTTGGCATGCTGTGAAGTGGTTGGTAAAAAGGCGAAAAAGCATTGGCGCGATGACAAAAACCTAATGAGTTTTTTGGGTTCTTTGTGAGATAATGCTGAGCTAGAAACATAATTTAATGAGGCGTATTAATGGATAAAGTAAACATAAAAAATAAATTTCAACTATTTGATGCTTATTGGACTCCCAAAATACTTGGAGAGGTCAACAACTCACATGTAAAAATATTTAAGGCTAAAGGAGAATTTGTCTGGCATTCTCATAAGGATGAAGATGAATTTTTTCTCGTTGTGAAGGGTCAGTTAAACATCAAGATGAGAGATCGAGAAATTCATTTAAAAGAAGGCGAATTCTTTATTGTTCCTAAAGGTGTAGAACACTTGCCATATGCAAATGAAGAAGCGCACGTTTTACTTTTTGAACCTAAAGCAGTTATTAATACTGGCAATGCCGTTTCAGAAAAAACAGTCGAAGACCCTGAATGGATTTAGAAATTCATAAAATGCTCGGCTTGTTTAATGATAAAATTATGTTGTGCAGAAACTGGGATTTTGCAGAGAACTGTCTATGAGCGCGATGAACCTACAACACATAATTGACTACGCAACATATGAGCTTAAAGCTGGGGAATTCGATAGCCGTGATGCTGGGCAAATGAGCGCATATCTTTCGGCAGTGGACGATCAGCTTAGACGCGATGGTGACCAACCAAGTATTGGGATTATTCTATGCAAGACAAAGGACAATATTTTCGCTGAATACGTTTTAAGGAACTTTAACCGACCAATTGGCCTCGCCGAATTTGAAGTAAAAGTTGTTGAAAAACTGCCCAAAGAACTCAAATCCAACCTACCCACAGTGGAGGAAATTGAAGCCGAATTGAGTGTGACACCTATAACCAAGAAAAAACCAAAGAAAAAGAAGTCGTAAAATCGGATCATGGATCACAAAAGATTACGACTACCTACTTTCATTCTAAGCATGTTCTTTTGCAACTTTGAACACTGCGCTCAATTCGAAACCAAAAAGGAGACCGCCCTGGAACATTCAGATTATGTAACAATTGTCATTACAGTGCCAGAAACTCATGCAAACGCTGTTAGAGAAGCTATGGGGAAAGCTGGGGCTGGAAAGGTTGGAACCTATTCTTATTGCAGCTATTCTGTGAAAGGCATAGGTCGATTTATGCCCAATAAAGGTTCAGACCCTTACATTGGGAAAGAAGGAGTCGTAGAAGAGGTTGTGGAGGAAAGAATTGAAACAGTCTGCAATCGTTCTATTTTGGAGCATGTGCTGGAAGAAATTAAAAAAGCCCATCCTTACGTGGTCGCCGTAGACCGAAAAGAATGGTAAACGGAATCAGATTCATCAATAGAGAGCATGTCCGTTTGGGATTTCCATTTCATAGGTATTGATGCGACCTTTTACAGGGATTATCTATATTCTTGAGGAATCTTTTTCATTTGTTCTTCTAATGACCAGTTATCTGGCTTTTCATCTGGATTAGCCCATTTACCATCTTTTTTTAACCATTATACCATAAAAATCTTGGGTTTCGTTGCTAAGATAACTGTCTATTAAATCAATCATGTTTTTCCATAATCGATATTGGATAATTATGAATTAAAGGTAAATAAATCCAGAAGCATAGATTTTTAGTTGTTTTCGTGCTCTGTTAAATGGTTTAGTTTTCCTTTAACTAATTTTTTTAAATTGCAAATACTGCTTTTGATCAATTTTTCTATTTCTTCTTCTTTCAATTTTGGTGCTTCTGCATTAATGGACTCCAACGTTGAAAATTCATCGAGAAACTTTTCTTCCCATTCATCAGTCACATGTTCCATAGCATGTAGTAAGCCTTCTAATCTTCCAACCAAAGAGCTAAGATCTAACTTTTTATTCTCAAAAGCATCTAATTGATTCAGCATCAAATTTAGTTGTCGTTCATCATATTCGCTGATTTTGTTCATGGTTTACTCCTTTTTGGAATAACAGATATTATTCTTTCGTTGTCTTGTAAAATAACCCTTAAATTATTTACCGGGTCATAGTATTCGACTCGTCCAGGGACTATAGTCGGAGATACTTTCCCAGTTTCTATCGCATTTTCAATAACAGATGGCATAAATCCTCGATCTTGCATCCTATCAAGAGCATGTCCCACATAAGTTCTATTGTTGATTACCGTGGCTTCATTCCTAACGGTTTGAAAAGGAGCATAATCTAAGGGTGCACGTCTGCTTCCAGCTAGAGAAATTCCTTTTCTTTCTACAGAAGAGAGTTTCTTTGCTAATTTGGCTGCTTGCATAGGAGCCTTGGCTAGCTTATTAAAGGCTATAACTCCTTTAACTGCTCCATACCCTCCTGCAATCAAAGATCCAATTTCTAACCCTGTGGTCGTCGTTGATCGAAAGGAATGGTAAACGGCATCAGATTCGTCAATAGAGAGCATATCCATCATCCAGTTCCCGACTTTGGCCATTTGATCAGCTTGTGACTGCTCAACAGCTTCTATGATTTGAATGCGCTCCTCAAGGCTGATCTCCAATTCGGCTGCCCCCATGTAAGTGGCAGCAGTTTGCAGGTCATGGATAGAGCCGACCACAAAGTCCACCACTCCATGACTAACTCCGCAGATAGCACTCCTAATATCGCTCCCGATTTTGCTTCTGTAGCTTCCTGCAGAATATGCACTCCCATTCCTCCCACAAATGCAAACGCAACCTTCAGGAGCATTATGCCACCCAGGATGGCCATGCTGTGTGCACCCACAATTTTCATCGAGCGCTGAATTCAAGCCAAAATAGTCGACATATTTCATGGGATTATTGCGGGCGTAGGCATAGAGATTGGGTCCATCGATAGCCCCTGCAGGATCGGGGCTAATCCACCTCCCTACTTCGGGGTCATAGTATCGGTAGCCGAAGTAAATAAGGCCGACCTCTTTGTCAACCCGCTTGCCCCGATATCTCCAAGGATTACCTGTGGAAGAGTCGGAAATAACACGGCCTCTTTCATTGATGATCCCCTCTTCTCCAAAGGCAGAATAACGATAGGTTTCTACTACCTTGCGTCTCTGATGATCGAGAAGACAAGTAATATTTCCCTGCAGGTCATAAAGAGGAACATAGGTTTCCTTCTTGATTTCGATAGCAATGCTTGGAGCTTCAGGGTTATTAGGATTGCCTGGGACTTTGAGCTCAACGATCACTCCCTTTTCATCCACTGAGCCGATCTCCGTGCCTCCTAAATAGAAGAAACGGAGTATCTTCGATTTCCTGCCCTTAGATTCGATTCTTTTAGTCAGACGCTTGCCGCTAGGATCGTAAGTGAATTTGACGACATTCTGATCAGGGTCTGTGATAGAAACGATCTGATTTAGGTGGTTGCTTCGATAGGTCCATGTTCTGGTCCCAATCGTTTTAGTAGAGAGATTGCCATTCGGATCGAAAGTATAGGTAGCTCCTTCGGCCTCTATGAGTTGGTTGACGCCATCGACTTTATAAGCTGATCCGTCTCTTTGGAGGCGGTTTCCGATCGAATCATAGGAGTACTTGTGCTCGATCTCTCCTTTCTCGAGAATCAGTTGAGATAAGGCGTTGTAGTCATAGTCGAGGGTATACGTCTCATCATCTAGGACAGTCTCTCGTTTTTTGATGTTTTCAAGAGGATCATATCCGCCTTCTAAGACTCGATCCTGAAAGAAGTCGGTCGATATTTCTATTCTGCGACCGGCCGCATCCCAAGTCTGATTTCTTCCTCCAAGATGGCCGGGAAGGATTTCCTCGAGAATATTGCCCATGAGATCTCTTGAAGCCACCTGATAGCTATAGAGCTCCTTTTTGTCTTTGCTAAACCGTTTAGCTCCTTTGACAAAAGGTCCTTCATAGAAATACTCGACAAATGAGCCGTCCGGAAATTGGAGCGTTTGAATTTTCCCCTCCCAATCGTAGGTACGCCCTACCTGATAAGATCCAAATTCATCTTTGATCTTTTCAGTGAGGGGCATGTCATGAGCATCGAAGGAATAGCTAATTGTAAAGGAGGAATCTAAGCAGACTTCCGTGATGTTTTTATGATGGTCGTAAGAAAGCTTGTAGTCGATCTGATTTTTCTCTTCTTTATAAGAGATGGTGTCTAAGTTGCCTTTATTATTATACCGATAGGTGATCGGCTCTTTAGCTCCGTGATTATATTTTGCTGCAATATCTCCGTAAGAATTGTATTCATATCGCAGAGTGCGCTCTTCTGGAGTTCCTTTTCCTAAGGTGAATATTTCAACTTGGTCAGCTTGGTTGAGGGTCCATTCTGTTTCATAGGCACTAGAGGGTGCATTGGCAGAAAGAACAAGGGCTTTCTGAGCGATTTGATTTCCTAAGCTGTCATAATAAGACTCCGAATCAGCCAGGATCTGCCCTGACTTATCTGTTTTAGTCAATTTGATCAATCGACCGTCTATATCAAAGATCTCTTCGGTCTGATTGCCAATCGGATCAATCAGAGTACGTTTACATGTTCTTTGACCCCATTCGTTTAGATAAGTGTCATCATATTCGATGGTTGATGTATGCCCTGCAGCATTGGTTGCCTGGTAGAGGCGACCGAATCCATCGTATTCATATTTGAGTAAGATACTTTCTTTATTCTGCGGATAGCCAATAACTTGAGCAATCTGCCCTGCATCATTGTAGACGTACCTTTTTTTGAGCAGAACTTTGCCTGTTTGATCTTCAGTTCGCTCTTCGATAACCCTGTCTAAAAGGTCGTATTCTTTGATGTCCAAGGTGAAGGTTTTGGCAGACTTCCACTTTTTGACTCCATGAGTTCTTCCAAGACTATCATAGATGAACTCAACCTTCTGTTTGTCCTTACTCAAAAATGCTAGACGTCCTGAATGGCCATAAGTGTAAGTTGTTTGCTCACCTCTGGCATCAATTTCCGATGTTTTATGAAAGGCTCCATAGCTACAGGTGGTTTCCTTGAAGGAATAATTGGAGCTCTTACTCCCCCTCTTACAGTGCTCGAGCTTGTTTAACCTTCCTTTGTAATCATAAGCAAACACTTGGAGAAGGCCATCCGCTCCATAATAGTGGTGGAGATTCCCGCCACTATCGTATCTAAACGCCTCTTTGGTTCCATTGAGGTGGTTGATCTCGATTGGCTTTCCATGGACGTTGTATGATCTTGCAAGGGTCCTTCCCTTTGGATCCGTTACAGAGATAGGATTATCGAATAGGTCATAGGCATAAGTGTATATAGGTCTTACAGAAGAATGTGTGCCATCAGAAGTTTCTGGATAGGTAATTTGGGTAGGACGTCCTAGAGAATCATTCGTATAGAGTGTTTCATTTCCATATCGATCGATTTCAGAAAGTTTGTGTCCTGCTCCGTCATAGGTGACTTGCGTTCTAAATCGATTTCCTGCTCGTTCTTTCTCCAGGGTATAAATGGGAAAGTTTCTTAGATCATAGCCATATTCAATAGAGATGCCAGTGTCTGAATGGGTCTCAAGGATCAGGTTTTGGTTTCCATCATAAGAGTAATGCGTCTCATTGCCAAGAGGATCCGTCTCAAAAACAAGTAGTCCACGTTCATATCTCTTGGTAAGGGTGTAGCAATAGTTTTCATCTGCGTCATAAATGGCCTGGGAAGCGATGTTTCCCTGTCCATCGAATTGATTGACAGTTCTTCTTAGAAGAAATTCTGATTTCCCATCTGTAGAGCTGTATTTCTGTTCAACTACTTCAGGGGATCCGACATTAGGGAGCTCTTGTTTTGGAGAAATGCGAGTGACGGTCCTTTCGGTAACCCCGTAATCATCTTTAAGGGTTCCTTCTTTGCCATCATCGACGATAACCTGAATGAGCGCAGCATCATCGTTATAGGCATAGAAATGCCTCTCTTTTATGCCTGACCTATAGTCTTCTTCTTCCCAGTCAGGAGATCCTTTCGTCAAAATGAACTTCTTGAGGAGAAGATTAGTCCCTTTTTTGTACCAATACTTGACTCCTGTTCCCTTGGCATCTGTTTGGAAAAAACCATGAGTGTTTTTGCCAGAGAAATAGGCATAATTCTTGATGTGCCCGTCTTGATTTGTGACAAGGCCGCTGTCATCAACATTCAAAGAGGTGGCCCCTAAACCTATGACGTCTCCATATTCTCTTTCTTCAACAATATTTCCTTTGTCTTTGCTATCATAAGTGAAGTGCTTGTAGTAGAAAATGTTGCCACCTGCGTCTTCGACAGATGTAGAGATCAAGTTTCCAGCATCGCTCTTTGTCCCCCATGATTTTTTGTGAATCCGATAAGGAGATCCATCTAGGCATTGTTCTATAGCAACGAGCTGGTAATCATCATCAAATCGATATACTGCCTTGCGTTCCCCAGGACCCTCGACCTCTGTGTAATCGTCTCCATAGGAAAATAAAACGCTTGCCATGCCCCCTGATCCGGCTGGGGTAGTTACGGATCTGACTTTATTTTTCTGTGCTTTGTCCGTGTAATAATCGATTTGGACGAAACGTCCCTCAGGCAGAGTTTTTCTCGTCAAAAGAGCTTGGTTGCCTACAACTTGGTATTGATAAGATAAGCTCGGCTTGTGAGATCTAATGACCTCACTCAATAGCATCGCTCCAGATGAGCCCTGTTGGAAATGATAATCAGCGGATTTTCCATCGCTTGTCTCGATGTGAATGCCATTTCTATATTCGATTTTGATCCAGGCCAGCACCTTTTTTTCTGAAGCATTGGTTTCTTTGATAAAAAAGAGCTGCCCCTTTTCATCGAATTCATAAAACACTTTATTTCCGCTTGGAAGAACTTCTTGCGTGATAAAATAGACATCGAGGGAAGGATGCTTGCTATAGAAACGCTTCCCTTCCGAACAGAGTAGCAGCTCGAAGCCATTTGTTTGTGGATCAAAATAGAGTTCATTGTTTTTGAGATTTGTCCAGCAACTAATAGCCCCCTTAGCTGTATTCGCTATTCCTGCTACTTCCCCTTCAGGGTCAATTTTAAATAAGGAGTTCTTAGAGGGGTTAGTGATGTTCTGCCAACCGACATAGGTTAGAATTGACCCATCTGGATTGCCGACATAAACATAAGTGCATTCAAACTTTCCTTCAGCTGTCGTATAGGATTTGCCCTTTGGGTCTTTTTGCATAGAGAGAAAACAGTGCGGATTGAACCTCCATCCGCCAAAACTAGCTGTTTCAAGAGTGTCCCGGCTACTATAGAATCTAGATAAGACTAGAGAATCTGGAGATGAAACGGTAAGATCAACCTCAACCTCTGTGTAATCGCCATGGATGGTACTCACATTCTCTACTAAACTTATTGGATCACTTTCACGCGATCCCAGGTAAATTTGGCTAGTTGACGCTTCCAGACCTTGTAAACACAGTAGAGAGATGATTAAATTGAACACCCATTTCATACGCCAGCTCCTCGTTTCCAGTTCGAATATTTAGCTCTCGTTAAGGGTATTCATCATATACAAGAAAGCCCATTCATAGAATTCAATTTTTTCTCCTTGGACCATTTGTGGACCACTGGCATACAAAAAAGAGCAACAAATCACGACAGTTCACAGTAGCTCGAAAGGCGGCTTTCCGCTATGATTTCGGGCACTATGCGAGCCGGTCATCGAAGAGTTACAGAAGCTCTATTCCGAACGAAACCCTCAAAAACCTCGCGTCTTTGCAAGCAAGATAACTTTTGGCCGCATCGATATCAAGAAGGCATGGCAACAAGCTCTAAAACGAGCCGGCATCGCAAATTGTAGAGCCCACGACATGCGCCATACTTTTTGCACCGACGCTCCCGCCAAGGGAGCTTCCAACCTCCAGTTAGCAACAGCCACCGGCCACCGCACTCTAAACATGCTCCTTCACTACACCCACATGTTTGACAGAAGAAATTCCTCGCCAGCACTGGCTTGCTATTTCCCATGGCACCTCCGTTCATTCTGCAAGGAGAGTAAAGATCGTCAGATATCGCAATATAGAGCTTGGGAGGACCCAAATAGAGCTTGAAGGAGTTAAAGTGCCTATCTTTGATCAAGAGCGCACGATTGTGGATGCGTTTCGACTTCTCAGCCGGGAAACCGCTATCAAAGCACTTAAAGCTGCAACAGCCAAGGGAGGTAAGAATCGCATTGATCTTATCAAACTTCAAGCGTACGCTAAGAATCTTCGATGTAATGTTACCCCCTACTTGATGAGCGTTACAGTATGATCAGCGCGCAGTAAATCATCAAGCTGCCCAATTAATGATTAAAAGATTTCATAGCTGCCTTAATTCAAATATGAGCTTTGCATTTGAAACAACAGCGTCGGGCCGTACCTACGCAACTCATCTGAAAAAGGCGAAAGAAAACGGCTATGAAATTAACCTAATGTATTTGTGGCTCCGTAGTCCGGACCAAGCGGTAAAACGGGTTGCGGAAAGAGTCAAGCAAAATGGCCATAATATTCCTGAAGCTGATATAATACGCCGTTATTATCGAGGATTGAAAAATCTTCAAGATCTCTATTTGCCTCTCATGGACACCATATTTATCCTTGATAATTCCTTAGCAAAGTCTGGTATAAGAAAGATTATAGCAAGAAAAGAGCGTGGAGCTCAGCTCCTAATAGAAGATAAAGAAAATTGGGAAGAGATACAAAGGTTAGCAAATGTCAAAGTCTAAAAAGCCCGATATCAATCAGTTGCTTTTCAAGGCCCACAAGCTCGGGGTGAAAAAAGCTATCGAAAAGTCTGCCTGGACCAAAACATCGTTAATCATATACGAAAATGGGAAAGTCAAAGCAGTAAGACCCAAATTTAAATATGTTCGAGTCCCTATCGAGACCTCAAAGAAAAAGCCAATGTCTCGTTCCCCACGACGAAAATAATATTTGTTCAAAGACTTAAGTAGAGACTGGATAATTTTGGTTTGGTTCTGAACAAGGTCAAGGATTGACCGGAGCCAGGGTGCGGTGTGCAACTCTGAAGGGATGTTAGAAAGACATTCTTTTGTATTCATGTCTAAACATTTTAGCCATGACTTTTTAAGGACGTACGCAAAACCTCCAAGATTTGACCACCTTCCCCTCCTGGGTTCCAAGTCGTCCATGGCCAATGGATGACCACTAAGGGCTTAAAAGCTGCAAAAGCAGAAAATGCGTTACAAAAATTTCCGACATTATTTTTTTGACATTAAAAGATGCGCCCATATAATAAATCTTTCATTAACAATCTAAAAGGAGAATGTGCAATGAAGTCAATATGTGTTATAGGAACGATCGCTTTAATGTATTCCAGCGTGCTTTCTGCAAATGAAATAGGAATAGAAAATGACACTACTCTTTCTTCTGAAACGCTAAGCCTGCCTGAGTTGTTATCTTATGTTGAGGATATCGTAGGGCTAATCATTGATGCTGATGATGAAACCTGCCAGCTCGCTTATCATGAGTTGAAAGAAAGTTTGAGAATCGTTTACACTCTTAACTGTTTACATCAGAACGAAGCCTCGACCATTCTACAAGTGCTCGATGAGTGCTATGCAGATCTCACAGATGCAATCGACAAAGATCCCGGCAACGCTTACATTTTAGAACAAAGCTTATTACTGTTTGCCTCCGGTCGTAACTATGACCACGAAACACTGGCTGTGCAGTCCTTACAAGACTGGACAGATATGGCCTCTCCTAATGTGCTAAAATCTGCTATAGAAGCTACTGATGCAGATCTCGTCTATATCCAGAACGACGTGCTGCGGAATGTCACAAAGAGTGAATCTAGGCTTGCATTCAACACTTCCGCCCCCTTGCTTTATAATACATCTCCTTCCCTGCATTCCAGTCCAAAAATACTCATTATCAAGCATAAATCGGGCGATTCAACAGAGTATAAAGCTCAAGGAAAGGTTACAATGAGATTGGGAGGCAAAGATCATGGCAAGGTCTCGAGCGAGTTTGAGGTACAAGCGAAAGATAAAAATGGCAACCATGCAGGTGCAAAGATTTCCAAGGAAAAAGGAGAGGATGGATATGATGTTGAAGTGAATGCTGGCAAAGAAAAAAAATAGAATGAAAAAAAAGCTGATCATTGGAGCAAGCATCTGCTTCATCTTGCTGATCACTGGCTGGGCTTTTAGATCGTGGATGCCCAGCCATGAAAGAATCCATTCTGCTTTACCCCCTCATTCTTTCTACTCATTTACACTTACCGAGTCTGATGCTCGTATCCCCTGTTTGCAAGCTGAGGTTGAAGGGATTCCATTTCAGGTAGAGCTGGATATCGGGCATGATGGTATACTCAGCCTTCCGAAGCACCTATTAGAACAACTGACATACAAATCCGATTCAGGAACAGTCTTTTTTGCAGGCATCAGAGGAAAGAAATATGAAGCTCCGGTGTTTACCGTGCCAAAACTATACGTAGGAGATCTGGCTTTTGTAAACGTGCCTGTGGAAGAAGGCAATTCTGAGTTTGAACACGACGCCAACTTACAAACTACTAGAAATCCTGACCCCCCAGATATTAAAGCGCGAATTGGTTGGCAGGCATTTTCAGGAATGGTCATCCTCATCGATCTTAATAAATCTATTGCCATTTGCTGTGATAGTTTGGAAACGTTGAAAGAAAGGGGTCATGCAATCGAGCAATTTGTCTCTACGAATTTCCTCCCACGCAAAGAGTTCATAGAGTTTGAGGCAGACATTGGTAATCGAACGGTGAAGTGCCTCCTCGATACGGGGTGCACACTTAACCTTATCCATACTCCTCTCCCTGTATTAGAGGCGGCAAACGAGCAACCCGAATTTGCTAGGATTAACTTCGCCAATCCCCTACCCGCTGCCATGCTCAGCGTTGGGGGATCTCCTTTAGGTCCCTGCATATTCTACGAGACACAGCTTCCCTTTGGAGTAGAAGCCATCATAGGGGTAGATTTTTTAGAAACACAAATTGTCTGCATTGACTTCATTAACCGTAAGCTCCTCCTATGTCCAGTCCCTAAAGACGATTCTTCAGATCCTCATGCCACACTTCCCACATCACCTCCTCTCTAATAAAAAAGACCACAGGATGACCACTAACGGCCTAAAATTGGCAGTGAAGATGGTGGCGAGGCGGGAGCAATTCTCCTGTCTCTTGTTCAAACTTGTCGTGGATTGAAGATCAATCCGCGGGAATACCTCGAAGATATATTTCAGAGGTTGATGGGACATAATGCTCAAAAGCTTGAGGAGCTACTGCCAGACCGATGGTTCCAAGCTAAAACAGCGCCGAAAAAAACAGTTCCTCATTCTTAAAATGTCAACCTGTCTAGATTAGACGCTTACCACATATGATAAAGCTTCATTGCTTGTCCTATTCCAAAAGCTGATGCCCAACTCATCGGTTGAATCTAACCAACTAGGATAAAGCCTATGTTGATCCTCTTTTCAAACTTTCCGCAAGTGGCCTGAAAAGAATGAAGGATTCCGGCATCCAAAGGAAATATACTCCAACCAGAGCACGACCTAGTACCCTGAATAGATTCAGAATTCATGGAGACTTTTAACTAAAAAACTGCTACGATTCTCCGTATTTCGTTTGAAGAGTGCTATGGCTATGTTGGAACAAATTCATCCTGAAAATCCCATCCAAGCAATAGATGAAACCTATAAAACATTTGTTTTGGCTATGCGCATACAAAACGGATTTAAAGAAGGATTTATAAATCAAAAATGTTTCACTTCTTCCATCGAAATCCCAAGCGATCTTCGCATGCCCATCCCTGGGCAGAATTATGATAAACGAGCAATTTATCGTCAGTTTCACAACTTAGTCTTAAGCGCAACAGCTGCTCTTATCATTGCAGTTGATACTGCTCTTGATGAGACTTTTGGAGCCAAAAATCCATTGAACACCCAAGACCCTATCGACTCATTGCGCGCAATTATTTATATGCTGCGATGTGCTTGGAGTCATGATATGGCAAATCCAAAATGGGAATTAAAAGGAGATAAATATAGAAGAACCTATCAAGTCACTGTTCCCCTGCAAACCATATCCACGTTTTCATCGGGACGAATCACTGATTCACAGATATATGAACTTGATTTTGCCAAATTAGACGGCAAATATGTTGAACTAGCCCTATTCAGAGGGATTGAGGGGATTATTTTCTTATCGCTCTATGCTAGAGAATTGATAGATCAAAAATTAAAAAAGTCTCAGAACCCAGCAATGGAGCTATTCATGAAAGATTTATTGCCTTCAATAGGAGCTTCCAATGCCTAAAAAGTCCATCCCAGCCATCAAAAAGGGAAATGTATCCCCTGCCGAATATACGAAATTCATTACCTCATTGAAGACTAAAATTCGATCAGCTCAGATCAAGGCAGCAGTCGCGGTTAACAGTGAATTGATCAAGCTTTATTGGGAGATTGGAAAAGATATATTTGAAAAACAAGAAAAAGAAGACTGGGGCAGCAACATATTGGAAAAAGCAGCTAAAGAGCTTCAAAATGAGTTCCCTGGCATTGAGGGATTTTCAAAGCGTAACATGTTTAGGATGAAAGCGTTCTATCAAGCATATGCAAAAGTGCCACAAGCTGTGGCACAATTAGGCGATTTACCTGTTTTTTCCATCCCCTGGGGTCACAATGCACTCATTCTTGAGAAGATTAAAGACACAGCAGAGCGCCTTTGGTATGCCTCCAAAACGATAGAACATGGATGGAGCAGAAGCATGCTCACAGTTTGGATCGAAAACGACTTGTATCGCCGAGAAGGAAAGGCAATAACAAACTTCAAAGCGGCTTTGCCAGCCCCGCAGTCAGATTTAGCGCAGCAATCGTTGAAAGACCCCTATGTCTTTGACTTTCTCACCTTGCACAAAGCATATCTTGAGAAAGATTTAGAAGATGGATTAGTTAAACACATCCAAAAATTCTTGATTGAACTCGGGCAAGGCTTTGCTTTTGTTGGCCAGCAGTACCCTGTTAAAGCGGGGAAAAAAGACCTCTATATCGATTTGCTGTTTTATCACCTCAATTTACGCTGTTACATAATTGTTGAGCTTTTATGTGGTGCACCACATAACAGTTCATATGTTGCGTAGTCAATTATGTGTTGTAGGTTCATCGTTTTCATAGGTAATTCTCCGCAAAATCTCAGTTTCTGCACACGGAAGTATAATGGAACATATTGACCCCCTGACCCTTACAAAGCAGATAAATTTAAGGTGTTTTGGAGAGGTCTTTCAGGAAAAGTTGTTCAACTGCTTAAGGGTTTTCCTTAACAGATTAGAAGAGAGCTGGTTATGAAT
>CAJCHM010000008.1 GCA_903970255.1 Acidobacteriota bacterium | reverse complement strand
ACCTGATACCATGACCGCTTTTAGAACTGTGTTTAAAAATCACCTACTTACGCAGGAAACATTCCTACGGCAAAACATACGCTTTGCATTAATGATTTTACACGTCTGAGTATTTTTCTCCACTACTATTAATTACTCTTTCACTCTTCCTTCAATGGAGGACTTTGCACCTGCTTGATCAATGTAGGTGGCAATGTTGCGCTGGATTTGCTCTTTAAGCATGACCCCGTGTTGGTATCCGCGCTCATAGGGTGTGCCTTTAAGGTGCAAAATGTTTTGCCCCTTTTGCTCCTCGAGATACCCTTGTCCCTGCCGTGCAAGAATAGCGGAAAAAGCGGGAGTGGCGATGGTAAGGAGGAACAGGAAGAAGGAGACAATTTTGGTATTCATCGGTCACCTCAAGTATAAAAAAGGGGAAAGCAATAAGCCGGATTCTGTCGTTGAGCAATCATTCCTCTAGGGATCTTGTCGCCAAGATCCTCAAGCGTCTCTTACAAAGGCCCTGCGGAGAACAGTTAAATGGCCTCTGTATCTTGCTTTGGATAGGGTTTATAACGCCTTGCATTTCTGCAAAGTAAGCGGCTAACTCATCAAGCTAGCATTTTCAGCCTGTCCACTTAAGACACAGTTTCCCATATCATAAGCGGCGGAGTGTTTTCTGTTACACTTTCCGTAGCCTTGCGGCCCCCAGTCTTTCACTGGTATCCTCTCCTGTAAAGTCCAGACTTTCCTCTCCTGCAAGGGGTTGCCCTGCAGCAGCAATTGCTTGGCTTTCCCCAAAAAATTATGCAGTAGCAGCTCTACGGCGGCGACGCTTGGTGGCCACAGCAGATCCCTCTAGCGCCACGCTCTCTTGCCAGTAGTGGATCCGTGAGCAATGTTCGCAAAATACGAGATTGTCTCCCTTGCGCACTAAGTTTTCGTGCTGGGCAGTTAAAACGATGTGGCAGCCGCTGCAAGTGCGATTCTCGATGGCGACAATCACGCGGTCCTTTTTGTTGCGCAGCAGCCTGTCGTAAATTTGTAAAATTTCTTGATTGACTTTGGAAGCCAGTGCATCGCGTTGCTCTTTAAGGCTTGTCCCCTCTTCATTGATTAACCCGATACTGGATAGAATCTCTTTTTCAAGGTTCATGCTGCTCAGCTCAGACCCTTTGAGGCTGTCCTTGATCCTAGTGAGCATTTCCTCTTCAGCAACACGCCTGTCGACAAGATCAGACACTTTTTGCTCGATGGCAATCCGCTCTCTTTCCGCATGGGTCATCTCTTGAGTGATGGCATTGAACTCGTCGGCTTTTTTAATATTTGTCTGCTGAGATTCAAGCTTCTTGATTTTGGCATTGACCTCTTGGATCTTCTGTTCCAAGGTCTGGATGTTTTTCCCAAGCTCTTCGATTTCAGCCTCTTTGTCTTGGGTCTGCGAATGGAGCTCCTTACGGAGTTCTTCGATCTGCAGTAACTCCTTAAGTCTTTCTTTTTTGACTCGCATGAGACGGATCATCTTCATATCGAGTTCTTGAATGTCTAAAATCTCCTTGAGGTCATCTAGCATTGTCTTCTCACTTGAAATAAGGTAAATGAATTCTGTACCAACAGCTTAAGCTTTAAGAACAATATCCCTCAAGAGAAATTGTCCCTATTGCGGATCTAAATAGGGGCTGGCAAAACTTGGCCAGTCAAAAGGGTGCAATTTCCCAAAGAATTGATTAAAAGAATTAGGATAGGGTTCGTAAACAGAGCCACATCCAAAAATTACTGTGGGAATTTCGCACGACAGAACAAACTTGACAAGGGGGTGAACCTCCTGAATTTGAGGATGTTCCAACCATGGAGCGTAGGTTTCTGGAGTTTGGACTAAATTTGGCCTGCAGATGACGGCTGCGACTTCATCAGATCTAACTTCCTCCTCATCAATAGCTAGCGCTATTGACTTCGTCGGTCAGTTAGATCTGATTTTGCCTCGCTCGTCCCTGCAGGCCAAATTTAGTCCAAACTCCAGAGGTTTCCTCTAAATCGGTGACCATAAAAATTAATGCATTATGGGCATCTTTATCATAACGGATCACCTGTTCTTTTTTTCTTGAATAGGTTCCTTCCAATAAGCGAATCAATTTATCTGGTCGGATTTTGTAAAAGGGTGAACTAGCCTTTTTCAAGAGATCAATTTCCTCAGACATATTCTCCCAAGCATCAAATACTCAGGACACGTTATAACAGGTTCACTTTTTTGTGCCAAACAGGCATTCTTAAAATTGTGCGGTGTGAAATTTGAAGCAGATCGATGAACAGGAGTGTAATATGTCTCATTTAGATAAATATTTTAATAGAGTGCCTCCCGATAAAAGAAGAAGCGCTGCGATCGCCTACATGGCATCGTTGGATCACATCCATTCTGAATATCCTCTGATCGCCCAGACCATTGTGAAGGAGCTGAAGGATCAGCGCAGCCACTTGAAATTGATTGCCTCGGAAAACTTTTCTTCGCTAGCCGTCCAGCTGGCAATGGGGAATCTCCTTACCGATAAATATGCAGAGGGTGTGCCTTTTCGACGCTTTTATGCCGGGTGCGATAATGTCGATACGATCGAAGCTGCCGCCATGGAGGAGGCTCAAAAATTATTTCAAGCTGACCATGCCTACGTTCAACCCCATTCTGGCGCAGATGCTAACCTTGTGGCCTTTTGGGCAATGCTAATTTACCGGGTGCAAAATAAGGAAGTGGAGAGGCTGGGCAAAAAAAGCATCGATGAGCTCTCAGTTGAGGAATATGAACGCGTAAGAAAGCTCCTTGTGTCTCAGAAGGTGATGGGGATGTCGCTCAATTCGGGAGGGCATTTGACCCACGGCTACCGCCATAATATTTCAGCTAAAATCATGCAGTCTGTTCCCTACGAGGTCAATGGCGATACAGGATTGCTCGACTACGCTCAGCTTCAAGAACAGGTCAAAAGAGAGAAACCTGCAATTCTTATCGCGGGGTATTCCGCATACCCTCGGCTCATCAATTTTGCAAAAATGAGAGAGATTGCCGATAGTGTGGGGGCGATGCTGATGGTCGACATGGCTCACTTTGCAGGGCTTGTCGCTGGCAAGGTGATGAAAGGGGAGTTTGACCCCATTCCTTTTGCCCATATCGTAACGACCACCACGCATAAAACCTTAAGAGGGCCGCGCGGAGGAATGGTGCTTTGTAAAAATGAATTAAAAGAAGTTGTTGATAAAGGGTGCCCCATCGTTCTAGGGGGACCTTTGCCCCATGTGATGGCAGCCAAGGCGATTGCTTTCAAAGAGGCAAACTCTCCTTCTTTCCAAGACTATGCACACCAAATTGTCGCCAACTCTAGGGCGCTTGCTAAGCGCTTGGGGGAAAGGGGGGTGAAGCTGACAACGGGGGGGACAGATAACCACCTGATGGTCTTCGATGTCGCCTCTACCTTTGGAATCACAGGAAGGCAAGCAGAACTGGCCCTGAGAGAGGCTGGTTTTACGGTTAACCGCAACAGCCTGCCCTATGATACCAATGGCCCATGGTATACCTCTGGCATTAGAATTGGGACCCCTGCAGTGACAACATTGGGGATGAAAGAGATGGACATGGAAGAGATTGCTGATTCGATTATCGAGCTGCTCGAGAGTACCAAGCCTGCAATGGATGAAAAGGGGCAAAGCCGCTCTAAAGTGGAAATCGACCCAGAGGTTTTAGGGTCGGTAAAGAAAAGGGTTGCCGTCCTACTTAAGTCGTACCCCCTCTACCCAGAGTTGGTCATTGATTGAAAAAAATGCCCCGAAGAAGAATACTGGAAATAGCTTAAATCATGAGGTTAATATGCTGATTCGCAATCACGAAGAAGAACCTGTGCAAAAAAAGGCAGGCGTTAGCATGCTCGAGGATAAGATCGATGAGCTATTGCTCAAATCCCGAAGGATCTTCTTGTCGGATGCTGTAGACAATGATAGTGCCAAAGAGGTGATTCGCAAGCTTTGGTATCTTGAGTCGTTAGATCCGGGAAAACCGATACTGTTTGTTATTAATTCCCCGGGAGGCTCTGTCGACTCTGGCTTTGCGATTTGGGATCAGATCAAGATGATCACATCGCCTGTGACCACACTTGTCACTGGACTTGCAGCCTCAATGGGCTCTATTTTAAGTCTGTGCGCAGCCAAAGGGCGCAGATTTGCAACTAAAAATGCGCGGATCATGATCCACCAACCCTCGATTGGAGCGGTCATTCGGGGACAGGCATCTGATCTTGAGATTCACGCTAGAGAGATTTTAAAAACAAGACAGGGCTTAGTTGAGCTCTACGTTGAGGCAACAGGAAGAACCGCTGAGGCGATCGAGAAAGCTCTTGATCGGGATACCTGGATGAGCGCGGATGAAGCATTAGAATTTGGCCTTCTGGATAAAATTGTAACTTCCTACAAAGAATTGCATTAAGTTGGTTAAGATTCCCTTTGTCAAATACCATGGGGCGGGAAACGACTTTATCTTGATCGATTTTTGTCGCAATTGCTCGCTTACACCTCTTCCAAGCCTTGCGCGCCGTCTCTGTGATCGGCGCCATGGGATAGGCGCTGATGGTCTTTTATTATTGCTCCCCTCCAGATCTGCCGATTATCGGATGGTTATACTCAATGCTGATGGGAGTGAGCCTGCGATGTGCGGCAATGGGATCCGGTGCCTTGCCGACTATATTTTCAAATACCACAACTCTCTTTTCGAAGTTGCCGTTGAAACCCAAGCAGGCATCTTTCAGTGTAGAAGAGTTGGCGATGAGATTGCGGTCGATTTAGGCATCCCGACCGTTTTACACTTCCCCATTATCATCGATGAAGCGGATGTCTATGTAGTCAATACGGGTGTCCCCCATGCTGTGTTATTTGTCGAGGATCTAGAGCAAATCTCAGTTGCTCTACAGGGGAAAGCGATTCGCTTCCACCCTCATTTTACCCCTGGGGGTGTCAATGTGAACTTTGCCAAGGTAATGGAAAATGGTAAGGTTGCCCTCCGAACCTATGAAAGGGGGGTAGAGGCAGAGACTTTAGCGTGCGGGACAGGTGCTGCAGCGGCTGCCTTTGCTGCCATGAAGGTAAAACAGTGCAATGGCCCCATTTCGATCCTAACACGCTCTTCATTCGATTCTTCTCCTTCAACCTATCGGGAAACAATCCGTTATTCTTTTACAGACAACGGCGCGATGGAAATGGTAGGTAGTGCCGAGATGGTTTTTGAGGGGATTGTGGCGGTATAAGAGTGCACTTTAGGTTTGCAATTCCCTCTACCTATAAATTCTTGCTCTATCGGACAATTCTATTTTCTTCTTATTCCAATCTGTGATTATTTGTTCTCTTGATTCTTCTTCAGATTTAATTTTCAGTTGTATTTTTCCCTTTTCATTTTCTTTCATATCTTTATTCGTTATAGAAGCGCTAATTGATGATATTGAAATGGCAATCAAAGCATTGAAAATAATTTTCTCTAAATTATTTTTAAATACTTCTGTTATTTTTGCCTGAGTGGTAATTACCGAAGAGGTAGCTGCTTTTGCGCTAGTATGTGACTGTAATTTTTCATTTTTTGTATAGAAATCACTGCTTAACGGTCTTCTATTAGTTATTCTTGTGCATCCGTCCATAATAACCTCTCTTTATACTCCTAATTATATAACAAATTCGTTATAAAGTCAATTACTGGGTTGTTTTGTTTTTTTTATTTAATATATTGATTATCAATGGTTTATGATTTAAAACGAGCAAGTGCCACAGCTTTTAACTCGCTGGACTATTAATTACTCCTATGAACCTATCTCAGTAAGCACTTCAGTAGATTTTTGGGTCCTTGATAACTTAATAGCTTCAAGGCATCCTTAGATGTGAGGAGTACTCCCGTTGTACCCCCACCCCTCTGTTTTTATTGATAAAGGTTGTATGGACCCTGCTATCCCATTCTCGAAAAAGGATCTTGCTGAAGGAGAGGCTTTGCTCAAGGGAGGCAAGGTGGGACAGGTGTTATTTTCAGAGGGGACCTATCAGGTCGAGACCTCAGATCTCAAATTAAAGGGGCGTTACTGGCCTTTTTTGCAGCTGGATGATGAGGGAAATATCCTCGATTGCTTTTGCAACTGTCCAACAGCTGAAAAGGAGAAATCATGCCCTCATCTTGCAGCTGCTTACCAAAAAATTTTCCCTAGCCACTCCGCACCTTTGCATGTGTGTTTTCGGGATTGCCTTTGGAATTATCTCTGTTCGATGGCAAGCATACGCCACGGGTACAAGGTTTCCTGTCTCAAAGAAAAGAAGCAGGGATATGAAGCAAGATCGGTCACAGGCAAACACCTTTTTTCAGTAAAGGGGCTCAACCCAAAGGGAAAAAAGCG
Source organism: Acidobacteriota bacterium (assembly GCA_903970255.1). Taxonomy (GTDB): domain Bacteria; phylum Chlamydiota; class Chlamydiia; order Chlamydiales; family Rhabdochlamydiaceae; genus CAJCIW01. The sequence goes on along the minus strand of CAJCHM010000008.1, from coordinate 8,022 downwards.
GCTGAAGGAGATCCTATTTGAGCGGGCAGTGGAAACCGAGGAGACCTCTCTCAAATTCTCTAACCTTCCTCCTGAGGAAATCGCACTATGGAAGGAGGGGCGCCCAAGCCAGCAGCTCCAATATGAGCTCTCTTTTTGGTCTGATCTGGCTAAGTGGCTGATGACCATGCAGGGGGATGGGGAAAAATACACGATTGCCTTTGAGGGGGAAGTAGACAAATTGCCCCATTGGATCCACATTGCCTTTCCCTCTGTTTCGATCAGCTTTTATATCGCCGAGGTCAATTGGCAGACCTTGATTCCAACGCTTTCCACTGTTAAATCCCCTTTGGTAGTGCATGAGTTTCAGGACTATCAGATCCGTGCCATTTCTTACGATGTAAGACATAAGCTATTTAAGATTGATAAGGCTCCTCTGACACAAAAGCTTTCTAAAACTTCCCAGCAGCAGGTGCAAGAGGGGATTGAAGTTGGGCAATGGCTCTTTGTGCCTCAAAAGGGTTTTTTTCCAAAATCGATCGACCCGATTTTTAATCACGACCAAATTCCACAGGAAAAGATCGGTTCCCTCCTTCATAAGCACCCGTTGACCCTTCAAAAGCATCTTGTCAATGCTAAGGTCCATTTGAGTCCTCAATCGGCGCACTATGATGTGCATTTTGATAGGGACGAGAATTTGCATATTGTCTGCTATCTGTTTGAAAAAGGGGATCTGCAAAGAAGCGATTCTGCTTATTTTGGTTCTTGGGCCTACATTCAGGGAAAGGGATTTTATCCTCTAGAGAACCTTCTTTTTGAAGGGGTGGAAAAAATTGTGCCAAGAGCTCAAATGAATGATTTCATTAAACTGCATCGGGTTTGGTTGGGGAGTTTTATCGGTTTTCAAACCCATGTCTATACCATTGAATCGCAGTTAAATTTTCATGTCTCTAGGGAGGGTTTTTTGCAATTTGAGGCCTCTATCGAGATGATGGGCACCTCAGAGGAGATGATTGATTTTGGAGAGTGGATCTATCTTAAAGGAAAGGGATTTTTTGCCAAAAAGGTGGGTCGAGGGGGATCGCTCATCCGGCCGGGATCGATCGTTCAAAGGTTCGAGATTGCCTCTTTTATTCGGATCCATCGAGATGAGTTAGAAGGGTTGAAGGGCTTTTTTTCTACCAAATGCCCTTTAGAAAAGGGGGGGCTTGAGATTTTTTTGAATGAAAATGGGCGGATTGTCGTCCGCCCCCATTTTCAGTTTGTTCCCCCTTATGATGCTTCTGTAGTTCAAATCTTTGGAGAGTACACCTATGTAGAGGGGGAGGGTTTTTGTGAGATCCCCTATGAGAAAAGGGTCCCGGAGGCTTTTGTTAAAGAAAAAGTGATCGCACCTGCTGATGAGGCTTATTTTGTGCTCTATGAGCTCGATAGTTTAAAACCCTTCATTATCACCCTTCAAAAAGAGTTGAGAATTCCGAAAGACTTTTATTTAAGAGTGAGGCGATTGCAAAGAAGCGGGCGCACCAAAGGGGTTGAATGGTTGTTGGAGGGGGTATTTGAAACAGAACTGGGCACAGTAGATCTCTTCGATGTTTGGAGCGCTGTGCAAGAGAATAAACGGTATCTTTTTTCTCCCGCCGGTCTTCTGCATCTCAAACACCCCCGTTTTAATTGGTTTAAGGCAATTTCTAAAAAGCGGTGGCTAAAGAATGGGCGGCAGCTCCGCATGACAACAATGGAATGGATGCGCCTCATTGTCTTCGAAGATTTGAGGCAGCCTTTGGGATCAACCTCGGTCGAAAATGACACCCGCCTATTGATTCAAAAGCTCACCTCGTTTCAAACCGACCAACCCATTGATTTATCCGGATTTAAAAGTGAGCTCCGCTCTTATCAAGAAGTGGGGGTGCGCTGGCTTTGGTTTCTCTATTTACATGGTCTATCGGGGATGCTCTGCGATGAGATGGGTTTGGGTAAAACCCACCAAGCGATGGGTTTAATCGCAGCGATGCACAATCAAAATAAAATGGAAGAACAAAACCTATCATCTGGGAAAATCCTTGTCGTCTGCCCTACATCAGTCATCTACCATTGGGAAGAGCTCCTCAAAAACTTCCTTCCCAATTTACGCGTCCTTGTTTTTTATGGAATCAGCCGCAAACTCGATTCCTTCCAAGAAAAAGCAGATATCCTACTCACTAGCTATGGAACCTTGCGGAGTGAAAAACTAGCGCTTTCGGATATTGATTTTGAGATCGCAATCTATGATGAATTGCAGATTGCAAAAAATGCCCACTCGCAGACCCATAAGGCGCTTAAAAAAATCAACGCTAGCATGCGGCTGGGATTAACCGGAACTCCCATCGAAAACAGACTGCTGGAGCTCAAAGCGCTATTTGATGTGATCGTCCCCGGCTATATGCCTTTAGAGGCCCATTTTAAAGAGCTTTTTGTTAATCCAATTGAAAAAAACCAGGATGGAGAGAAAAAAACGCTTCTTTCCAAATTGATCAAGCCCTTTATTTTGCGCCGCAAAAAATCTGAGGTCCTCCTAGAGCTTCCCGATAAGATTGAAGAGATCTCCTATTGTGATCTATCCGATGAGCAGCAAGAGCTCTACAAAAACACCTTCCTTTTGCATAAACAGGCTCTGATGCAGGATCTGGAAAATCAAACCAAGCCGCTTCCCTATCTCCATGTTTTTTCTCTGCTATCCACATTAAAACAGATCTGCGATCACCCCTGTCTTATCACCAAGCAATACACCGACTTCCAAAAGCACAAATCGGGAAAGTGGGACCTGTTCATCGAGCTTTTGCAAGAGATCCGCGACAGTGGTCAAAAGGTTGTCGTTTTTTCTCAATACCTTGACATGCTCGACATGATGGAGGCTTATCTGAAAGAGCATCAGATTGGCTACGCAAGTATTCGAGGCTCAACGCGCAATCGAAAAGAGCAGCTTGAACTCTTCAAAACTAACCCCCAGTGCGAGGTCTTCTTAGCCTCGCTGCAAGCAGTTGGCGTAGGGGTTGATCTCGTCTCAGCATCGGTTGTCATCCATTACGATAGGTGGTGGAACCCTGCGCGAGAGAACCAGGCGACAGACCGGGTTCACCGGATTGGACAAAACCGAGGCGTACAAGTGTTTAAAATGGTCACCAAGGGAACCATTGAGGAGCATATCCATCGCCTCATTGAAAAAAAGCTTATCTTAGTTGAGGGGGTCATCGGCTTTGATGAGCAGGATCATATCAAAGGCTTAGATCGGCAAGAGCTGATCCAGCTCCTTTGGTTGATTAACAAAGACATCGAACAGGGAGGAGGTGGATAGATCATTGTCCACCGCCGGAAAATCTCAAGTTGCAAGAAAATCTTTTAGGTGACAAAATTTTGTTCTCAATCATTTGAGACAAACCTCATGAAGTATTTCGTTGCACTCCTCCTTTCTCTTTCCATCACCCTCTTTGGCCAGGTTGCAGTTACAGAAAATGAACCGAGCGCTCTTGTCGAAGGAATTGTCAGTGCGATTACAGGGGATCTCTATGCTCTTGAGGACGACATCATTATCCAGGGGGCAGAACCCTTAAGATTAAGAAGAAGCTACATCAGCGCTAAAGGGGAAGGAAACTGGAGTTTTTTTGAAAATCTCACCGCTACTCTTCTTCCACCTGCGAGAATACTGATCGTTAATGAACCCAATGGAACATGTTTAACCTACCACTACGATGTGAAAGAGGTTAAAGACAAAAAGAAAAAAAATAAGAAGAAAAAACAAGAGAAACACTTCCACCCCCTCAACTTAAACCAAGATGCTCAAGGGCTGACAAATACGGCGCGAGGCAAAATCTCTGCCCACACCAACCTGAAAAACCAGTACGTCACAATGTCCCATGACGGCGAAACATTCATCGTCATCTGTCCCAATGGAACCAAACGCAATTACAAAGCGGCTCCCCACCAAGAACCAGAGACCTTGAACAATGGCTTCGGCGGGAAGATGGAAGTCTATTTCTATTATGTCTATCGGTTAATCTCGGAGGAACTTCCCAATGGTAACAAAATCATCTATGATTGGCTCGATGGTAGGGTAAAATCGATACGCACAACAGATTCCAGCGGACAGAAGGTGTACGCGCAGGCCACCTTTAACCACCATGGAAAATTAAAAGAAAAAGAGGATAAGTCTTATTTCGACAATGTCGATTTTGACATCCAAACAAGCGATGGCAGATCGTTGGAGTACCGCTATTTCTGCGATGGAAAACCTAAAAACCAAGGGGCATGGTATCTGCATAAAATCATCTCCACAGATTCTCCAGAGGAAAGCATCTATTATCACCCTAAAGCGGAGTATCGCAAGCAAATCTTGAGTGCTATTTCCGCTTCCCACGGCAGAGATTTGCACGTAGGGTATTACAATAATCCTAAAGATCCCCTTTTTAGCCGTGTACAGTCCCTTTCCTCTCCCGTTGGAAAAGACGCAAACCCCCTTGTGACCCATCAATTCCATTACAATCTCGCTCAACGCCACAGCGCGGTGATCGATGTCGAAGGATTTCCGACCCATTACTATTGGGATGAGAACCTCCGTCTGACAAGGATCGATCGGTTCACCCTATCAGGTGGCCTCTACTGCAGCACCCTTTTTGTCTGGGGCTTAAATAACAGCCCCGATGCGGCTAACTTGATCTGCAAAGTGCTTTGCGATGAAAATCGCAACCCCCTCCATGCGACAAGTTATGCCTATGACAGCAGTGGCAATGTCCTCATGGAGAAGTTTTACGGCAACCTAACCGGAGAGGGGATCTCTCTGAGTCTTAACTCTTCTAACATTCCCATCGAAAATGGAGTCGAGGCCTACACAAAGAAGTTTGCCTACTCTCAAGAGGGAAGAAACCTGCTGCTGCGCAAGGAAGAGGACAATGGCGTTATTGTCACCTATGATTACCTACCCGGTACCGATCTTCCTCTTGCAGAGCTCTCCTATAACATGGGCAATATTGCCCGCCGTAAATTTTACGAGTACAATGCAGACCGGATCCTAGTTCGGGAAATCATAGATGATGGAATCACAACCGATAGAAATGATCTCAGCGGTGTGAAAACCCGCCTCATTCGTCAAATCGGACCTAAACCGGACCACCCCTTTCTAGGAATGCCTCAAACCATCGAGGAGAAATATGGAGATGGCACCGCTGAGAAGTTGCTCAAAAAAACAGTGCTCCATTATACCACGGGAGGACGGATCGAAAAAAAGGAGATTTATGGAGCAGACGCTACTTTTTGCTATAGCTTAACCTTTGGATATGATGGAGCAGGCAATTTATGCAAAGAGACCAACGCTTTAGGACAAACTGCAATTAGCCATTACGATGTGCTGGGAAACAAAAAATTCTTCCAGGATTTTGGCAGTAGAACCCACATCGAAATGGACCACGATCATTCTAATCGGGTGACCGAGTCCAAAGAAGTAGGAGACGATGGATGCATACGCCTGACCCGTCACGATTTCGATAAGAAGCACAATAAGATTGCAACCCTAGATCCTCACGGCTATCAAACCCGTTATTCTTTCGACTCTCTAAACCTGCTGAAAGAAACCCATCTTCCCTCTGTTGGGGATCTGCATCCCGTTCTATACTCCACCTACGATGCCGCAGGCCGAGAAAGAATGCGCACCGATGCGAAAGGGTATGTGACCACAACAGAATATAATGCTTATGGGAAACCTGTTCGGATTCAGCACCCTGATGAGGCCCAAGAGCATTTTACCTACAACCTCCATGGAACCCTACGCACCCATACCGATCAAAACGGAGTTAAAACGACTTATACCTATGATGTTTTTAGCAGGGTGCTCTCCACTACTAAAACCTCCCAAGGAGAAACTCTTTCTCAGGAAACCTCTACCTATGACGCTTTTCATTTGATTGCCCAAACCGACGCAGAAGGTAACGTCACCACTTATGAATACGACCGGGCTGGGCGTAAAATTGCAGAGGAGTTGAAGCAAGAGCGGATCGAATACACTTATGATTCTTTGGGCCGCATTGCTACCGTTAAAAACGATGAATTGCTCACCATTGTTAAATACGACCTGTTAGATCGCATCTTAGAGGAGAGAAAAGAGGATTTACAAGGCAATGTGCTTTCCCAGGTCGCGTACACTTACGACGATGCCGGTAATAAAGAAACCATCACCCGATACATCGATGGACAGGAAGCCATCGAGCGATTTGCCTATGACTCCCTCAACCGTCCGATCAAAAAATGGGATCCCCTCGGCAATGTGACAACTACAACATATGATGACAGGGTCCATGCACAAACCGTTGTCGATCCCCTCGGGTTGCAGCTGACCACACATTTTAATTCCCATTATCTAGCCTCATCGCTTGAAAAGCTCTCTTGTAAAAACGAACTTCTTCTATCGGAACAAAATACCTACGACGCCAATGACAATCTCATCGGCAAAGAAACCACTCTTTTTCACCCCCGCCGTTGTGTCACAACTCTTTGGGATTATGGTCCACTGGATCGTTTAAAGGCACTTACAGAGGCCTATAGAACTGCCGAACAAAAAGTCACCCAATACACATACACGCCAACTGGCAAGCTCTTCCAAACCATCAAGCCCAGCGGCGTTGTTCTCACCAACACCTACGATCCTCTGGATTACATCGCCTCTCAGAGTGGATCTGACGGTACGGTCAATTATACCTATTTCCACAACCGCCTTGGCCACCTGTTACAAAGTGTCAATCACCTCGATCAAACCACACTTGTACGAACCTATGACGCTAAGGGACGGCTCCTCACCGAAAAGCTGCCTAGCAACTTTTCGGTTGGAAATAGCTATGATCTTCAGGGGCGCCGTGTCCGCCTCGATCTCCCTGACGGCTCATCCATTAGGTATGACTATGATCCGCTGTATTTGCGCAAAGTTTTCCGGTACACAGCCTCTAACGATGTTGTTTATGCCCACACCTTTACAGACTACGACCTTGCCGGCAATCTGATTGCACAAGAACCTATTGGCAACCTCGACACTATAACACGCGGCTATGATCTGGCAGGTAGGCCAACCTCTTTAATTTCACCGTATTTCTCCCATGAAATCTTAAAATACGATCTTGTAGGCAACATCCTCCAATCGCGCCTCCACAATGAAACCCTCGAATACACCTATGACGATCTCTATCAGCTCGTTTCCGAGAATGATCATATGTATGCCTATGATGCTCTCTATAACCGTCTTCAAAAAGATACCGATGTTTATGCTGTCAATGCCCTCAATCAGCTCCCTTCAGAATTTAAATATAATGCCGATGGCAATCCCTACATCCACGGAAGCGCCCGTTTTACCTATGACGCTCTTGATCGCCTCACGTTAATCGAAGATGACACCAAAAAATTGCAGTTCACCTATGACTCTTATCATCGTCGCGCTTCTAAAACTGTCTATGCCCTAGAAAATGGAGAGTGGCAGAGGTTAAAAACCCTCTTTTTCCTCTACGATGGGCAAAATGAGATCGGTGCCATGGACAATTTGGGTAATTTGCAAGAGCTGCGCATTTTAGGCAGAGCGCCACAGGCTGAAATTGGATCAGCCATTGCCATAGAGCTGCAGGGAAAGGTCTTTGCCCCCCTCCATGACCTGCATGGGAATGTGGCCATGCTCGTTTCCCTTTCGGACACTGCCCATGAGAAATACCGCTATACCGCCTTTGGAGAGGAAAAAGATCCTCAAGCCTCATCCAATCCTTGGCGCTTCTCCTCAAAACGGCTAGATGAGGAAACCCATCTGGTTTATTTTGGCAGACGGTATTATCTTCCCTCTTATGGCAGATGGCTGACTCCCGATCCTCTTGGCCTAGATGCCGGACCCAACCTTTATCTTTATGTCTCCAATGCCCCATTGACCCATGTCGACCTCTACGGTTTATTTTCCTCGGACGACGCCAAGCAAAGCGTCATTGGATCTGTCCATGGCGTAGGGGAGTTTGGGATAAACACAACATCTTTTCTATCGAAGGTAGG
>CAJCHM010000007.1 GCA_903970255.1 Acidobacteriota bacterium | reverse complement strand
TCAAATATTTCTGGAGGACCGGCCGGGTATCTCTCCTGAGGTGTTAAACTTCCCGGTTTATGACTTAAATGCGCTATTTAGGCAGAAAATGGAGCTTCCAGCAATTAAAGGGAGGGATCAATATGTACATAAATTGCCCGTTAAATTATACTTCCGTAAATTATAATTATATTTTTCTATTTAAAAATTGATTGAATAAAATAATAATATTATTTTTTAATATAAGAAGCTCAAGAATCTAAAAAAGCTGAATCTCACCAAACCCCAACTGATGCCAGTACTGCACCGTGGGTGGATATCCCAATCTCTTTGTAGCGAAATTGGTGGCTCTCTTCCGAGATTCTTGCTAACTCTGCATAAATTCTACGATATAGCTCATAAGCATTGATATCGACAGTTTTCACTATTGTTTGAAAAAATCTCGAGGCATACCGAAACTTCAACAATCTGTATGAAGATGGTCAAAAAGGATCCTATGCCCCATGGCATAGGATCCCAAGCCTTTTTCTTTACGGAGGATTGAAAAGTCAAGGCTCTACTATCGGCCATCGGCTGTTGTTACTTCGCCAATACTAGGTCGCCCCGTAGTGGGCGGGTGGCACAGGCAGCCGAGCAGCAGCAACTGCGTTGGCTGTAACTGCCAACTGGTATGTCATCCCCAAAAGCGTAAGGCCAAGTGCAACAACAAAAACGGGTATTATTGCTGGACACAACACTGCTGATAGAACTGTACCTGCAACTAGCGCTACCGTCACTACAAGACCGACAGCGGCTTGCCTTCCTTGTCGAGTCTGAAAGGCTTCATGGGCTAAATTTTGTAATGCTTGCATAAATATTCTCCTTTAATTTTTTAATTGAAAAATTGTTTTTTTTATAATTTGTAAACTGCATCTGCAGACGCTGCTCTCTCCCATTTGGGAGGAGTAGCTTTTAGCGCTTAACAAAGTGCAGAGGCAATTTCAAAAATGGCCCTTGCTAAGCGCTAACCGCGGATAATAATAATACTAAGTATTTGAGAAGAAAAAATAGACAAAAGATAGGCGCCGTAAGAGTGGGATCCACTCTTAGCTTCGACAAGCTCTGGCTGTGAATTTATGAAATTACTCATAATTAACTATCTTTTTTATTATTTGCTTACAATTAATATTAAACAATAATCAATATTAAGTCAAACATTAATTGCATTAAAATTATAATTATAATATAAGATATTCTCCCCCTGATCCTTACAACTGGACTTTAGCCATTGGAGCGGGGCGATTTTTCTAGATACCATCTCCTCCAATGGCTAAAGTCCCCTAAAAATCAGATAAATGTAACATGCTTTGCAGAGGTCTTTGAGGAAAAGTTGCTCAACTGCCTAAAGGGGATCCTTAAGAGATTGGAGGAGAGTTGATTATGAATAAATTTATTCCAAACTCCAGTGTTCCGCTTAATGGATATTTCAAAATTATCTCTTCAAGAGTTTTTTGCGATAGCCAGACAATAGAATCAGACAGGCCAGAACCATGCAACCACCCGAGACCACAACTGGCGCCTGAGTGCTTAGTCCAACAAAAGCACCTGCTAACAAGGGACTTGACCCAAAAGCAAACGAGTCAACAGATTGTAAGATGCCCATCATCTCGCCTTGTGAATCTTCATTAACAGAATTGGAGATGATTGTTGCACCTGTGGGAAAGACAAGGGCGATCAGAAATTGTTGGATGGGGATATACACCCAGAAAACAGAGATGTTGGAGTGAAGAAGTAGGGGAAAGATCACAAAGGGGAGTAAAATAAGTGCGACAAGAAAAACAGTCAGGGGTTGAAATCTGTTCACAATGGGTCGAATGAGCAATCCGGAACTTAAAGCATAGAATGCAGCGCCATAGGCAAAAAAGTTTCCCACCTGCGATGTGGTTAAGTGATATTCTTGGATCCAGGTAACGGGGATAAACTCCCAGTAAAAGGACCACCCCACGCAGAAGAAGAAAAAGCACAAGAATAGGGCGCGTAAAGTGGGAATTTTGAAGGCTTTTTTGAGGTTTTTAAGTCCAAGAGTAAGGCTCAATTGCACATTTCTTCTCACATGATGTGTTTCATCAAACCAGAAGATCAGCAGGCTTAAGTTGATGATAGAAAAGAGCATTGAAAAGAGGAAAGGCGTGGCAAACCCCCAAGAGGAGAGGCTTCCGCCCAGAAAAGGGCCGATACAGAATCCGATGCCGCATGCCATGCTGGAGAGACCAAAATTCTTTGCCTTATCTTCCGTTTTGCTGATATCTGCAATGGCTGCATAGACAACCGCGGCATTTCCCGTTCCAACCCCCACAATTAAGCGCCCGATGAGAAGTAGAAAGAGGCTCTCTGCCCAAACACCAACCGAGCAAAGGAGATATCCAAAAATAATGATGAGCAGGGTGTTTTTAAGGAGAGGTTTGCGCCCCTTCTGATCGGAGAGTGTCCCCACAATGGGGGAGCTAAAGAATTGAGCTAATGGCCCTGCTGCAAGCAAAACCCCAAGCCAAGCTCCTCTTGCAAAATCTGATGTTTCGATCGAGAAAAAATCGGCATCTTGTTGAAAGATCATGGCAGAGAATATTGGATAGACGAGGCCAATGCTCATCCAATCCAAAAAGTTGGTAAGAAGAAGAATAAAAAGGGGGAATTTGTTGCTTTTAGCTTTTATTGTCATCTAGCCAAGATAACAAACGCGTGACTTTTTGTGCCATTCTGATTTGTGGGTAACGATCAGGCTTTTAGGGCCTCTTTGGGAATTTAGTGAAGTCGGGCTTTCGTTTTTCCAGATAGGCCTTATGTCCCTCTTGAGCTTCCTCCGACATGTAGTAGAGCAATGTGGCATTGCCTGCAAGCTCCTGGATCCCTGTCTGACCATCGCAATCAGCGTTAAATGCAGATTTGAGGCAGCGGATAGCAAGAGGGGAGTGTTGGAGGATTTCCTGACACCATTGCAGAGTTGTTTCCTCGAGCTTTTCATAAGGGACAACGCAATTGACAAGACCCATCTCGAGGGCTTCGTTAGCATTGTATTTGCGGCAGAGGTACCAGATTTCCCGCGCTTTTTTCTGTCCGATGATGCGGCTCAAATAGCTTGATCCAAAACCACCATCAAAAGAACCGACTTTAGGTCCTGTTTGCCCAAAGATTGCATTATCGGCGGCAATGGTGAGATCGCACACAACGTGCAGCACATGTCCGCCTCCAATCGCATACCCTGCGACCATCGCAATGATGGGCTTTGGGCACCCACGAATTTGCTTCTGAAAGTCAAGGACATTAAGGCGGTGAACCCCTTCCCCATCGGCATAACCTGCATCCCCTCGAATCCTCTGATCGCCTCCGGAACAAAAGGCGTCTTTGCCCTCTCCTGTGAGAATAATGACACCGATCTCCCGATCATTGCGAGCACATTCTAAGGCATGCATCATTTCGCTTACCGTCAGTGGTCTAAAAGCATTTCTGACCTCAGGCCGATTAATCGTGATCTTGGCTACCCCATTAAATGTGTGGTATTTGATATCGGTATAGGTGCCGCATTCTTTCCAGGAAACTGCTATCTTTTCATCGAGCGTCTGCATTTTGGTTGCTCCAAATTATGGGATGTTGGTCGATAGCACAGAATAGTCAACTAGTCATTTTTACAGCATTAATTTTTTTTGTAGCTGGACTTTAGCCATTGAAGCGGAGAGTTTTTTTTAGGAAATTTAAAGCGCGATCTTTAGCTCCTCTGTAGTTGCATCGACAGTAATTGGGAAAATTTTTCTTTTTGGATTTTTAGAGAGTTGTTCCAGGCTAAGTTCTTTGTAAAGCGCTCTGAAATCCTTGTCCTTGGCTTTCAGATGATCTAATACATACAACCGAATGCAAAGCTCCAAGGCCGGTGATATTCTGTTTTTTTCATCCTCCCATTTTAAAACAGCAACATGGCTAACACCGAATGTTTTTCCAAATTCAGTAGTTGTCATAGCTAAATAAGAGCGAATGAAGTGCAACTCGTCACCAGTTAATGGGGTTGGCTTATGGATAAGCGCTTCTAGTACGACCAGCATCAGTTTGTTCATGTTAACGTCAATGCACCATTCGCCCAATACTTTATCATAGGGATATTGATTAGCTTTATTGGGAATCCAAGCCCATTGAAAATGAATGTTTGTTTTTTCTTATTTCTCATAATATTTCTAATTAACCATTAATTATTGTAATCAAATTACAATTAAAAATCATTAATTTCTTAAGCTCCTGCAAGTCAGTTGCTTTTGCAAGCCTAAACTTCCATTGAATAAAAGAAAAGTAAAATTTTAATGGATGGAATTCTGACATTTCAACTCCATTGAAAATATGCTTTGGTACAAGCGCAATGCACAAAAAAATTTTAATGCTCAGGTTTGTGGTCGATCGGGGTGTAAATAGCCATAACCAATGCTTTTATAGAGGAGATAGCTCCTTTAGATTTGCTCAATCTCAAAAAGTTGGGTCCCGAAGTCTTTAAACTTTGATAATTGAGAAGATAGGGTAGATAGGTTATCTTGACACCGTGTAATTTGCTTGAGATTAAGAGTAAACACTTGTGCCATCTTCAAAAATTGTTGATTATATTCATCCATGTCCGCGCCAGTCTTTAACATCTCAACTATTTGTGCAATTTTATTCTTTTGCTCTGAAAAAAAACCGTCCATTTCTTTTTCCATTATATTTAGAGTGTTTGATGAGGCAGGAATTTGATTTATTATTTCATCGGCGATTTTTAGTTTTTGTTCTTTTGATTTTGAGGTGTTAAAAGAATTGAGGGAGTTCGCAATTGCGATAGTATTTTCCTTGAGATTCTTGTAGAGCAAGAATGGTTCAACAAATTCATTAGCGGAAAACATATTGGAACACAGCAATTGAATCGTATCAATTTTAGGATCGATTTTGGCAAGCATTGGCACACAGTGATTATCTAAGCCGTAATAGTTGTGCATTTTGTCGTGGATTTCTGATACCCGGTATACCTGGTGAGGTTCTTCTTTAGCATAAGCATCCGCAACAACAGCATGCAGTCCAAAACTTTGATGATCATTATTTGCGACTTTGCTATTGGGTCCCAATCCTACAATCACAAATGTGTGAGTGCTAAATCTGGCTAATGGTATCCCTTCAGGTAAAGGCCCTTCTTGAGGTCTTGCTACTTTAAATATTCCGGCTCTGCCTTCCCATCCGATTTCCGACAAGTGGGTTAATCCCAAACATGCGATTTCGCCGCAATTTCCACATCCACTTTGTTTAGCTAGATAAGCAAAGATACTCGATGACACAAATTCATTTAGCTTTTCTCGGGGTTGTTTTAAGCAGATTTCCTTCCATCGTGTTCTGAGATCGCCTAACATTGTGTTCGTTTCTTCTAATGTACTATATTTTTCCTCTGTGAATGGTGGCTCTACCCCCCAACTAGCGACTTTTGTTATTTTGCTCCGAACATAATCGACCAGTTCATTAGCAGTCTTCGTGTTTTCTTTTAATTTTTCACCATCGAATATTTCTGGCTCTACGGAAAAAGAGGTGAAATTTCTTTGTATGGGCTGTTTGATTTTATTGAATATAAAAGTAGGTTTGTTACGTACGAATAAAGAGACTTTGCTATTTGGTTTATCAGCCTTTTGAACAAGGGAATCTTTGAATGAAACAAAAATTTTCTGCTTATTAAAACATTTTATATTAATCATAATAGCCTAATTATTTTATTATATAAGGTTTTAGCTTTTTATCGAATAAATTGCAAGAGTCTTGGATTAGCTGTTAGTGTTTTTTAGAAATGTTGGATTAGTTGTGTTTGAATTCACGAAATTACTCAAAGCTCCAGTCCCTACCTTCTTAATCCTGTTATTTACAATAACATACGTTTCTAGTTGTTCATTTGGGTATTTTTGGGTATAATCAGGTTTAATTGGTTATTAATATGGGTATGGCAAAATGTGGGACCTTTCAAAAATCCAAATCACACCTGAGATGCTTGTTCTGATTGGTGAAATCGACGAATTCAAAGGAGCTTGGCAGCTTCTAGGTCGGCTTTCTCCTGAGAGGTTGCAACAGCTCAGAAAGGTAGCAACTATTGAAAGTATTGGGTCATCTACGCGGATTGAAGGCTCGAAATTATCAGACCATGAAGTGGAGCGTCTGCTCTTGAACGTGGAGACCGATTCCTTTGTTTCAAGAGATGAGCAAGAGGTTGCCGGTTATGCTTTTGCCTGCGAAGAAATTTTCCAAGGATTTGAGTCTATCGCCTTTACAGAGAATGTGATTAAGCAGCTCCATGGGTTGTTGCTTAAATTTTCTAGTAAAGATCAGAGGCATAGAGGGGAATATAAAAAACTGCCTAATCCTATCGTAGCATTTGATGAAGCTGGAAAGAGCGTAGGGGTTGTTTTTGAAACAGCTTCTGCATTTGAAACACACCTTAAAATGCAGGAGCTCATCTATTGGACTCGGGAACAAATTGAGCAAAAAACTTTTCATCCCTTATTAATTATTGGGATATTTGTTGTCGTTTTTTTGGCAATTCACCCTTTTCAAGATGGTAATGGGAGATTGTCTCGAGTTTTAACAACCTTGTTGCTATTAAAATCTGGATATCTTTATGTCCCTTACACTTCCCTTGAAAGTATTATAGAGCGCAGCAAAGAGAGTTACTATTTGGCGCTTCGTCGAACCCAAGGTGGTTTAAAATCTGAGATGCCCGATTTTGGTCCATGGTTGATATTCTTCTTGCGTAGTCTGCAAAAACAAAAAATCCATCTTGAGCAAAAGGTCTCCAAAGAAAAGGCATTAATGCTCCATCTTCCAGAGCTCAGCTGCAAGATTATCAACCTGGTTCAAGAGCACGGCAGGCTAAAGATAAGCGAAATTGAAAAAATGACAGGGGCTAACCGCAATACGCTAAAAAAACATCTTGCTGATTTGACAGAGCAGGGGATTATCCTTCGTCTTGGCAGAGGCAAAGCAACCTGGTATGCATTGCCCTGACAAATCGAGATGGGTTCCTATATCATGATGTCTAGCAGTGACATTAAATCAGAGATGATAAAATGAGGTTCCCATTCTAGATTGTGTTGTATTTTTTTCGGATTGTACCAGCAAAAAGGGAGGCCTACACCCCTTGCACCTTCCCCATCGCTAGACAAGGAATCTCCTACCATTAGCGTGTGTTTGATCTCTGTATTTGTCAGATTAAGCGCATGAAAGAAAATATGCGGGTGAGGCTTTGAGAACCCTATTTCTTCTGATATGACCAAAATATCTGAATATTGAGCTAATTTTAGTTTGTTGTATTTGCTCTTCTGAAGATGAGAAAAACCATTTGTGACAAATCCAAGCTTGATACTTTTTTCCTTCAACGCGCTCAAAAGTTCGGGAGCGCCATTGATCCAGGATGAATTTTGGATTAATTGTTCATGATAATATTGGGAAATCTCTAAACTATCCGACATTCCATAGTGCTCCGCAACCTGCTTAAATCGTTCCTTTCCAAGAATGGAAGGGGAAATTTTGTTTTCTTCAACCAGCTTCCAAAGGGAGAGGTTGATTCGGGAATAGTCGGAATGGAACTGTTCAAAGTTCACCCAATTTGTAAAGAAGTGCTCGTAGCATTTAGTCAAGCTTACCGTCTCACTTTTTTTGAAGTCGACAAGAGTGTCATCAATATCAAAAAGAATGGCGTGGCACGGTGTCATACAAATTTCTCTTAAGTGATGAATGAAAAGGGTATATACTGGTGCTACTTCAAACGCACCTGTAATTTCTGTTTTAACGGCCCCCTTTTCCCTTCCCCCAAACGGGGCCTTATTACTTCGAATAATGTCCCTGTTTGGGAAAAGGAAAAATGGTCGCGTTAAAACAGAAATTACAGGTACGTTTGAAGTAGCACCAGTATATAACACGAACGCAATTTCAGATGCCACAACCTCTTGAAGTTGTGTTAGTAAAAAATTTAATTCGCTTGGTTTTGAAGTTGCAAAAAGAGGATATTTATAGTATAATCACGCAAAAATTTTGGAGATTAATTTATGATGATGTCAGGTGTTACCCCAACAAAGCCCCTCTTTAATAACGTAAGCTATCTTTCTCACAACTGCTTACAGCGCATTTGTAAGGCTATCTACGATTTTGCTGTCCAAGTGTTCAAAGCGATTTATAATTGCTTTGGAGGTTCTCAGCGTTCAACACCTGAATCGACTCAGGCAACTCTATCTGCGCGGGTGACAGGTCCATTAAATCTCGTTTCGTTTTACAGGGGACAAGAGGCTAATATTAATGGTGTGACACTGGAGCAGATTCTTGGATGGGATGATACCCGTTTGGAGTCTGTTCATAATTACATTCAGTGGCTGTTTCCGCTAAAAACAGTTAGCGGGCCCAATCCCACAGCGCCTATTCTTGATAATGCTACAATTCAAACCTTTCAAAATGACCCTGCATTAAAAAATCAGGTTCTTCGTTCTTTTCGCAAAATGCTTACCTTTTACGGGTTGCAAATGGATGAGAATACCAAGGTGATTTCAAGAGCTGCCAATTTTAATGCCAGAGCATCTGTCTGGCTCCATAATCCTAGTGGCCATCACAATTTTTTGCGCATTAGCCGTATCCTTCTCTCTATGAACCTGCTTGGGTTGGGTGCTTACTCTAAATCTTTTTTTGAAGTTTTGGTGGACATTAAGCGTAATGAAGGCAAGAATGCGATTAACAATACGACTTTAGGTTATTGGGAATCTGCCGAAAGGGGAGTGGCGCTTTAATTCTAGAAGCGGGTGTCCAAGTAAGCCGCACCCGCCTCAAGGTTAATCCACCATTCCACAAAAATCCAGATCACCAGTTGCGTGATGATAGCGGAAGTGGGCAAGGGCGCAGTTGTTAATTTTTACCGATTGGGGCATCACGACTTGATTTTCTCGTCTGAGCTGTTTTTGTTGAAAATGGGGTGGGATGAAAACGTTACGATCTTTGAAGGTGGCTACATTGACTAAAGATGCCAGTACTGCACCGTGGGTGGATATCCCAATCTCTTTGTAGCCAAATTGATGGCTCTCTTCCGAGATTCTTGCTAACTCTGCATAAATTCTACGATATAGCTCATAAGCAGTTTCTGGATCTTGCCCTTGTTCTTCACAGAACTTACCAACGTTAATGACGATGGGGTCTGCTGCACACACACGCTCACTTAAGGGGTGGATCTTCCAAAAATGGAATTTATCCAGGGTTCCTTCTTCAATTCCTTGTGGAATATTTTTTTGAGAAGTTTGAATTTTATCTAGCTCGCCCTCAAACAGAGGGATTACTTTTTTCACTCTTAGTTCAGCGGGCAATCTTTCGTATTTGCCATGCAAGATTTCGCGTAGTTGAGAGGAGAGAAGGATCGCTGGAGTCTGATCATTGGGTAGAGCCGACAATACTGCCTCAGCCGTTTGGAGCGCGCGCTGTAGGTCGGAGGAATAAATCACCTCTAGGTTCAAAGGGATATGCGCTATTTTTTTCCCCAATTCAACGGCTTGGCTAGAACCCTTAGCGGTCAAGGTAGCTTCTGTATCTCCTCCGCCAGACATGATTTCTAAGAGATTGGAATCGGTTTCTCCATGGCGCCAGATATAGAGATCAGTAACTGGATCAGGGCAAACAGCCATGAGTGAGCTAACAATCGAGGAAAAAATAAATGTAAAAAAGGTTTTTCGCATGCTATACCTAATAGGCTTAAATTAGGGAAAATGTACCCTCGATTTTACATGGAGAAACAGATGAAAGCAATCGTTTTGGAAAGATTTGGCGACACCTCAAATTTAAAATTAAAAGAGCTTGAAATCCCACAACCTAAGAGTGGGGAGGTCAGGATCCGCTTTAAAGCTTCAGGGTTTAATTATGTCTTCAGCTAACCTGCCACTCAGGTCATTTTGCCACATACCGTTGCCCAAGCCCATCGTCTGTTAGAAGGAGGGAAGGTAAAGGGGAAACTAGTGATGACAATTGCCTAATTATTCAGTACAGCTGCCAATGGTCCCGCTTGTGCTGATCGTCCCTATGTTATTTCCTTGAGTCGAATTAGGTGTGATATTAAATGTTCCCGATGTTCCATCGAAGAAGTAGGGTGAGAAGGCTCCATCTTGGACAGGTGCCGAGACATTGTTGATAAATTCCAGACATATTGTGTTCCCATTTGGAGTGATGTGAGCAGCATAGCCTTGGCTGGGTATAGAAATCCCAGTGAAGACATTATTGACAACCGAAAAGGAAGAATTTGTATAAAATTCTAGAACCAATCCTCCATAGGAATTTCCAATGAACTGGTTATTTGTTATCGAACCAGTTGAGGCTGGACCTCCATAGACACCGTATTCATTTCCTGTAAAATTGGAATTTGTTATGTTGAATGCATCGATATTACTGTCTATGTAAAGGGTGTACTGATTCCTTGTGAAATCACATTGGTCGACATCGAATGTCCCGAGGGAACCCCCTCCATCTGGGATAATTGCGTACTCAGAACCTGAAAAGGAGCTATTTGAAATTGTCATATTTTGAATCGAATTTTGAGGGGTTGGATAAATTGCGATACCATAAGCTGGATTGTCCATAAATGTGCTATTTGAAACGGTAAAATTGGTGATTGTTCCCGATCCAGCTATGTCAGCAGTTAAGGCTGCGCTTCCTGAATAACTGAGATTGGAGCTGATAACGTTGCAATTTGTGATCGATGCAGAGCTGCCAAACGGCAGATCGATATATACGCCATTGCCGTTATTATTGAGGGTGCTATTTCTTACATCAAAGGTTGTCATTCCCCCTGTGCCAGAGAGATAGGCATAGATACCATAGCTGTTATTATTCAGAGTGCTGCCTGTGACAGACAGGTTTTGGATTCCGCCGGAACCGGCAATGCTCAATTCTATACCGTAGATGCTCGATCCGCCGTTAATGATATTGCTATTTTCTATGATCAGGTTGCCAATCGAACCTGAACTTGTGAGGTTTGCATAGAGGCCGGCATTAGATTTTGAGCTGATAATCGAGGCGCCCAACATTTGTAGATTGGATATTGATCCGGTGCTGAGCAGATCTAACTCAATGCCGCTGCCCCAGTAGTTAATAGTTGAGTTGCTCAGATCAATCTCTGAGATATTGCCGCTGCCATTCAAAGTAGCCTGCAAAGCTATCCCAACACCTGAACTATTCAATAGGCTGGTGTTGGCAATGGTGAGAGTCCCAACAGAACCTGTCCCATTGAGCGTCACATTGATCCCATTGATACTTGCCATCCCGTTGTATTGGGCGTACATCGTATTATTTGTCAAATTTGCGTCGCATTGGGCACCTGTCTGGACGATATGTACCATATACCCAGCAGAGGAAGTTGGATTGACTTGAGAAATAAGGGTGTTGCTCACATTGAGCTGCCCTGAAATATCATTGAGCAAAATTGCTTCCCCGCTTCCTGTGGCGGCTCCCCCTCCGACGATACTATTTTGTGTCGCTGTGAAATTGGTAATCCCTGAGCCATAAAACCCATTGCCATTTGAGTTCTCAATGTACAAACCGGAAACAACGTTATTACTACTTAGAGTGACAACCGGTGCAGCAGCTGTATTGGTGATCACAGGCATTGCGGAGGTAAAAGCTGGAATAGAAACACTGCCTAATGTTGTTGGAAAAGAGTGACCTATACCTGAACCAAGCAGCATTTGACCTTGCTGCAGAGTAATCCCGGCATTCATGCCCATTGATGTCCCATCGCCAGAGAACACATAGATCGCGGTGTTAGGGGAAGAGGCGTTTTGGGCATCGATCAATGTCGCGTATGGGCTCTCAAAAGTGCCGAGCGAGTGGCTGGTATTGTTGACAAACAGAAAGAAATAGGGTTTTCCTGTTGCAGGATCAATCGCAGCAGAGAGAACATCTGTTTTGCCCACGGGAATGATTTCGTTCCGATCCACTGGCTGAACAAGACGGTTCGACAACGCGATCGCCTGGGCACAAGAGCTGGATCCATGCCTCATCACTTTCTTTTTTCCTCCGAAGGGGATATTGATGCTAATCTGTCCTTGACCATTCCAGTGGAAGAAATGATCGTATCCGGTATTACCCTCGAGCCGGACATACCGGTTGAAGAGTTCAACGGATGCCCGTAATTCTCCTCCCCAGGTCGAGGCCCCTTTGCCCGTCAAATAGTAGGGCCCCAGTGCAAAGTACATCGGGGCTTTTTTGAAATGATCGAGGTGAAAGCCGGCCTCGGCGTTAGCTCCTTTCAAGGCAAAGTTGCGAGCGCTGCGCAAAATGAGGGAATTGCCTTTGAACGCTTCAAATTGGGTGTGATAGTAGGGACTCTGCTTCCATCCTACAGGCAAATAACCGTTAAGGCGGAAATCCCAAATTCTACCCAATGTCTCAAGGCCTGCGGAAAATTGGTTATAATGCTGGTGGGTTGTGTTCCGGTAGTCGTAATATGAATTGATGCCCCAGATCCGAGAGTTCCTAAGATAGCGCAACCCTAAACCTGCATTGGCAGCCAACTTACCATTATCGAACACATGGCCGCGCACATCCAAGAATGGGAGCCACGCATCTCGACAGAGGCTCCTGGGCGAGAAAAACCCTTCCAATGTTGTATAGCCATGATTGTAACCGATTCCTTTGGGTGTAGTGTAACGCGCTGAAACCCGGTTATGGCGTGGAGACATGCCACAATAATCACTTGTCTCTATGGAAGAGTTAGGGTTTGAAAAACTAGTGCTGCATAATGTGACTGCAGTTAGGGTGGTGGCCCAGAATGGGAGTGACTTTCTCAACATACCTATGGTTCCTGCTTGTTGTTTTTTCTTGATATTAATTCAATCCCCAAAAAAAACAACAATATTTTTATATACTGGTGCTACTTCAAACGTACCTGTAATTTCTGTTTTAACGCGACCATTTTTCCTTTCCCCAAAACAGGGACATTATTCGAAGTAATAAGGCCCTGTTTGGGGAAAGGGAAAAGGGGGCGGTTAAAACAGAAATTACAGGTACGTTTGAAGTAGCACCAGTATATATCTGGACTTTAGCAATTGGAGCGGGGCGCTTTTCCCAGATAGCATACCCCAGGCAGGGGGAATTTTGTAATGGTGGCATATTCAAGCCTACCATTCTGGTTTAACGTCTGATAATTGATCTTATGTTGCTTTATGGACGATTTGTTCTTGCTGCGCCTCAACATTAAACTCACTCTGTTTAAGGCTCTCAAGCTCAATCAAGGTCACCTTGAAGGTGGACTGGAACTCATTTTGAGGGACAAAAAGAACCCGATTATAGGTCGAATAAGGAGCGACGACCTCATCTCTCATCGATTTTGCTTTTAAATCTTTTTTTAGCTTTTTATGATGGGTAAAGACCCGAATGCTGTCGATGGTCCCGGGAATCATAAAAGGCCAGAAGAACAAGCTTGCGATCTTATAACCGATAGCTCTAGGGATCGCAGATTGTGTGACCTTAAAGGCAACTTTGCTCGCCTCCACTCTTGGAAGGTCAACTGAACTTGGACAGAGAGAATACTCATCGGCTGTATTGTTTTGGATCGTCAGATGCAGAGGCTGAATTCCTCGGCTGACAAGATCATGGCCAAAACTGCGCTTGCTCTCATTGGGGGTCATTGCTTTGGCAATAACCAGGATATGGGTATGATCCAATGAAAAATCGGGAAGCATTTCTGCAGCCACAGATTTGATCGGATGGATCTCCTGACGGTAAAAACTGGTTGTTAATAAGAAGATGCCTGCAAGAAGTGCAAATCCAAACGACAAGATTTTTTTCAGAGAAAACAGTTTAATCACGGCAAACTCCTTTATATAATAATGTGGATATTATACAGTTAGTTTCCGTTAATTTAAACAGTTAAATAATAAAACATCATTAAATATCTTTGTAAATATTTTTATTTAATCGTATCCTTTTAATCTCACTTTCGTTACGATATTGCAAATTTTTTCTATGGTTTTATGAGTACACAAACAATCCCAACTGATTTTTCAAGCTCTTCAACTCAGCTTAAACTCTTTATTTCCGGTGATAAGGAAAAGAAAGAAGTTCTAAGCCGCTTTCTTCTCCCTACAACTTCGGTTCAAGGGAAAACCTCGAACAGTGCATTATACGACCTCGCTTATGGCTATTTTCTAACACTGGTAAGCTATTTAGTATATCCATTGTGCCTATCCGACCTCTCAAAAAAAATATGGGTAGAGTCGCGTCATATACTCAATAATGCGCGCGTCATTAAAACAAACAAGGTATTTCAAGATCATTTGTTAGCAAAATCGGTGAATACGCACCGGCTAGATTCTAGCGACTACTTTTTGCGCTCCCCTAATAAAACCGACCTTGCCACCCATCCAACTCCTAAAACATTAAATTTCTTTCATAAAGAGGGGATCTGTAGAGGAATCTGCCATTGGTTTACCCATCTTTATTTCAAAACATGCACTTCCACTACAAATACAGATCAACTTCTCACAGCCGTCGGGAAGCAGTTTGAGCAAGGAGCGCCGGCTCAGGCTGCATTTTTACATTCCCTTGACCCCCTGGCAGCTTGTAAACTGCTTGGATTCAAAGCGCAAATGGATCACTCTAAGATTTCAACAAAAGCAAAATCTGAAGAGCAGATCATTGCTGAATTTCAGAACAGGCCGCCTGGCGTTTATGGAATTTACACCTCGACACATCAGGTGGTTTATATTAAAGTCGATGAGGTGAGGCAGTACCTTTTTGATCCTATGATAGGGGTTGTAAAAATCACCTCGCCGCTTGTATTCAAAAATGTCATGCAGAGGTACCTTGCAACCCAGTCCCCTTCCCAAGAGATCCACGTTGACCTCTATTCCCCTTCTTGAACGGTTGCGTCTGGTTGCTGCCAAAAACACCCTCTATTCTCGAGTTCATAAACTGCGCTCCTTTGACACTCCCCTTGCCCATTGCTTTGTCAAAAGGGAGGATGAACTCGGGTTTGGAGTTAGCGGAACTAAGGTGCGCAAGTACCTCTCATTCCTGCCTCACTTCCTAAAGGCAAAGCTTGATGAGGCTATCATCACAGGCAGCGCCTATTCCAACCACGTCCTATCCTTATCTCTGTTACTTAGAGAAAATGGCGTTGAACCGATTCTATTTTTGCTGGGAGACCCCTCATGTAAATTGCAGGGAAATCTTCTTTTTTCCAGCCTCATTGCAAAAAAGGAGAATATCCATTGGATAAGTCGTAAATGTTGGGGTGAGATCGACGATATTGCCGCACAGTTTGCCCTTGCAAGGGCAAACGCTCAGGTTGTCCCCAAAGGAGCTAATTGCGCATCTGCAATACCTGGGGCATTGACACTTGCTCTGGATATCCTGCGCAATGAAGAAGAGTTAGGGATCGCATTTGATCACATCTTGATCGATTCCGGAACGGGAATGAGCGCAGCTGCCCTCCTTTTGGCATTTGCGTATTTGCAAAAGAAGACAGCTATTCACATTGTGCAAGTCGCTGGTGATGAAAAAGAATTCACAAATACTCTCAGTTGTAGAAAGAATGATCTGGAGTACCTATTGGATCAGTCGCTTGACTCCCCTACCAACTTTAGATGCTACCTTCCTTCAAATGCCCAAAAATTTGGGTCTGCCAATACTTTGGTATTGAACACGATTGCAGAATTGGCTCGAAGTGAAGGTTTTTTGACAGACCCCGTCTTTACGGCTAAACTTTTTTACGAGGGTAAAAAGATCATAGCTCAAGAAGATCTCAAGGGCAATATTCTTTTCATCCACTCAGGAGGGGCTTTAAGCTTGATGGGTTTTCAAGAACAAATGGCCAAATTCGCTATGACATATACATCAACCAGAGTTTAGCAAATAAACATCTTTCCCCCACTCCAAGTATACCCAAAATAATTCAAAACATGGCTACCTGGCCGCACAGAAGCCCCGGGGTTCGATCTCTGCAAACAGGTCCTATGTTATTAATATTTGACTTCAACCATTTTTCAATTAACCGAAGTTATTGATAATAAGAACAATAAATAATTAATCTAAACTATTTTAAAATTAAATTAAATTATGTTTTTAAATTTTACAAAATGCTATAATTAGCTATGAGTAAAAAAATGAACGGAATTAGAAATGATCAACAACAAAATCAACAACAGAACCAAAATAACAACCCAGTTAATAGAGGAAGAAGACAGGAAAATCCTAATTTGTTCAGAAGAGTTGAGAACCTTGCAATGCCTCAGGTAGTAATGGCAGCAGGACCACAGCAAAATGTCAATGGTAGAGAAAACAGAAATATAGCTAGTGAAGCCCTTTAAATATTTGAAGTAGCACCGGTATATACTGGTGCTACTTCAAACGTATCTGTCATTAAAACCGGTTGATCGGTTTTAGAACCGGTTCCTGCTTTCTACCCCTATCCGGGTGTAACATCCCTTATCAAGCCCATCACATTGGCCAGCAATCTTTCCCCTGCCCCCGTTATCTTTTGTTCATCCAGACACTTTAATTTCTAAACCCTGGTATAACATAGCGAAAAAAATGAAGTATGCGATAGAGTGAGGAATTGGGCAAAAGTACACAGGGGGATTAAAGAAATGACAGCTCACAAAAAAAAACCGAGTCCGTGGAAAGTCTTTATTGCGATCATTTTAGGGATGGTTATCGGTTCCTTTACCCAGCAAGGCTCCTCTATATTTGGGCTTGAGCTCTATAGTTTTACCTATCCGATCTACACTCTTTTTGGGAAAATTTTCATCAACGCTTTAACCCTTGTCGTGGTTCCTTTAGTTTCTTCATCAATCATTACAGGGATTGCGCGCATTGGCAATGAAGGAGACTTTGGTCGTTTAGGGGTGAAAACATTTGGGTTTTATTTAGGTACAAGCCTTCTTTCCATTATCATTGGACTGCTCTTTGTCAATCTTTTGCATCCCGGCTCAATCATCAATCCGGAAACAATCTCAACCACTGTCAATGTGGCAGAGATTCAACAACATCTAGCAACGCAAGAGTCCAGCAGATTTACCGATCTGCTGTTGCAAATTGTTCCCTCCAATATTATAGATACTTTTGGGAAGGGGCAAATGTTAGGGTTGATCTTTTTCAGCTTAATTTTTGGCTACTGCATCTCTAAAATCGAATCGCACACCTCTTCAATCATGATGGGATTTTGGCAAGGACTTTTCCAAGCTATGATCCAGTTCACTCACGTCATCATGAAATTTCTTCCCTTGGGGGTCTTCTTTCTGGTTGCAAAAGTTTTTGCAGAATCTGGATTCCAGTCGCTCCGATCGCTGGGTCTGTTTACCCTCGCCGTGCTCCTTGGGCTTGCCGTCTTTACATTCGTAGCCCTCCCCTTGCTTCTCAAGTTCGTTGCGAATGTAAAACCCAGCCGACATTTTAGAGCAATGGGCCCTGCATTGATTACAGCCTTTTCAACTAGTTCCTCATCGGCATCACTGCCAGTGACCATTGATTGCGTGGAAAAAAGAGCCGGTGTCTCGAACAAGATTTGCAGCCTTGTCATTCCTTTGGGAACATCGATCAACATGTCGGGATCTGCCCTCTATGAGTGCGTGGCCGCAATGTTTATCGCACAGGCCTACGGGATTGAGCTCTCATTAACAACCCAGTTTATTGTCGTGCTATTGTCATTGATCACATCTATTGGCGTTGCAGGCGTCCCCTCAGCTTCGCTAGTAGCGATCATTGCCATTCTCAAGTCATTGGGCCTTCCCATTGAAGGGATTGGACTATTTATTGCCGTCGACAGGATTCTTGATATGTGCCGCACTACAGTCAACGTCTTTAGCGACAGCTGCTGTGCGATTCTTGTCGCTAGATCTGAAGGGGAGAAAAATGTACTTGCAAAAGATACCTTTGAATGAGGTCTACTTTGCAGACTTTCTTATTGATTTAGCGAAGTGTGCGCTATTTATTTGATATTACAGTTTAACTGAAAAATAATTATTTTTATTTTGAAAACTCGATAGTTTTATGCAATTTAATAATGTTCAAGTTCCTAGGCCCGTTTGTTTATATATTTTTTCTTTTCTTAATGCTCAAGAACTGGGGCGTATGGCCCAGTGTTGTAAAAAGGGTCAAACACTAACCAATGATGATTCTCTATGGAAGCAGTTATTTAAGCGTATCTACCATCGCGAATTACCAGAACAGATGTCGGGAAAGGAAGCTACCGAAAGACGCATGACGGTTAAAGACTGCAGTTCTAATGAAATTAAAAAAATATATACTCTATTTTTATGTAATCAGGGATGGGATCAAACAAGACAATTAGAAATCGACCTCTCCCCCGGTTCAATCGTTGTAAAAGAGGTATTTGGTCCCGGTAAGGCAAATGGAACCGCTTTAGCTAAGGAGCCCGATCAATTACAGCTTTATAAATGCATAGACAAAGATCAGAGAGAAAGAGAACTGAGAAAGAGCCATTATAAAAAGGATGAAATAGTCCCACCCATTTCTTTAGAAGTTACATCACATGCTACAAATGAGAGATTTCCTGATTCAAGTGTGCGATTGCCATTTGGTCACCCTTATACAGGGGGCGTATGTAGAGAGGTAAAGATCCCACTCAGTGTCGTGGATGTTGGCCTTGGTAATAGGTTGGCCTATTATTCGGGGATAAATGACTGGGAAAAACCCTTTTATCTTTTTTGTATTGAAAAAGAGGATCAAAAAAATTGGGAAGGCAGAATCCCTATCGACTATGACTTTAAGTTTGTCAAGATTGACTCGGAGGGTAAAGTAACGTGGGAAAATCGCAACTTAAACCGCTGGCATTACTACGGAAAATACTTAGTTTCTATTGAAGACATCAAATTTGGATAACTTAATATGTTTAGAACAATTCTATTGACATTAATGTTCACTACCACCGCTGCATTTGCTGCACTCCCCCCTTTGGCTCAAAGCAGCCGGGAAATGCAGGCCATATTAGAATCGCCAGTGGCATACGAGCTTCTAGGAGGAGGCGAACCTATAATCAAGATTCTTCGCTGCCAAAATGGATACATCGTCTTTACTGCAAGCAAAGAACTATGGGTAGATGTCCACTACTTGAAAAACGGAAAAATTGGACCTGCCGAATTCGAGCTTGAATTGCATCTTGCGGCCCCTGAGGATGGTTTATAACTCGATGTTCCACTTTTTTCCGCCTCATAGAGCGGGCTCTGCGACTTCCGTAAATCCATCTTCTTTCTCACCCATAGAGAGGAGTCTCTATGGGCTTCGTCGGGCAGATCGATTTTCGTTCGCCTCTCCCCCTCTATGAGGCGGAAAAAAGTGGAACATCGAGTTTAAGGCAGGCCTCATCCAATTGTTTATCAGCTAGGGATATTAGGAGTGATGATTAAAGACTCCTTTTTTAACCCGCAAAAAATCTCAGTCGTGCGATTAACGGGATACTCTTCCCAAGTCACCTTTCCATTTTGATCCACTTTAACAATTTTAAACTCAA
Organism: Acidobacteriota bacterium; assembly: GCA_903970255.1. Taxonomy (GTDB): domain Bacteria; phylum Chlamydiota; class Chlamydiia; order Chlamydiales; family Rhabdochlamydiaceae; genus CAJCIW01. The sequence goes on along the minus strand of CAJCHM010000007.1, from coordinate 42,576 downwards.
TCTCCATTCCCATAAATGACTGCGTATCGAGTCTTAATTCCCACAAGTCTTTTCCGCGGCAAACTAGTGGAATTCCTTTCTCCCACGTCATTCCACAAGGACCTTTGCCCTCTTGTTCCTCCAATCGTGGGGATTGCCATACCCCTCGGATCTCAAGGTGATTACCCCATTTAGCATCAAAATCAACACTAAACTTAAGCTCTTTTGCTACTCCTGTCTGATCTCTCAATTCAATCGACTCATAAGGCAGTCCTAAATTTATGGACAATTTTTTTAAAACATCATCAGCGTAATCAATTGAACAATAATGAAAGTATAATTTTTGTAGATTTTTTAATCCTGATAGTCTTTGAATAGATTGACCATCAATAGTAGTAAAATTGTTACCGCAAAAATTAATTTCTCTAAGATGTCTCAGCTTAAATAATATAAGAGGTATATCTGTAAAATGGTTCCAGCAAAGTTCGATATCTTCCACATTAAGAAAATAAATAATCTCGAATGGCAAAGAATTGAGATTCAATTCCTTCAATGCAATGTATCTAATTTTCTCCAATTCCTTCTTAGATTCTCTCAATTTCTTGCGGGCTTCACCTGCTGTCATTTCAGGAGAGATGTTCAAGTTATATTTGGTATAGGAATTTAGTCCAAAATATCCTTCCCTCAGGACCTTAAGAAGCAACTCATCATGACCTTTAATACCTTCAATCATAATTAATTCTTCGTACGATTGACAAATACAAACTTTTTCGAAGTTTGTTCTTTTCGTAATGTCAATAAAAAGTTTCTTAAATTTCTCAAAGCCAGTTGATCCATTACATTTAATTTCAATTGTATTCAAAATATTATATTTTTCTTTATCATTTGCGTCGTTCAAAATAAAATTCCACTTTTCTTCAAGAGCTTTATCAAACAATCGGCAAAATGATTTATTAACAAGACGGATATCAAGATTTTGAGCCTCCATAAGAATTTTTCTTTGGATTGGTGGATGCAGATTATTAAAAGTAATTTGTTGCATAGTAAAACCTTATTATTTATATATAGTGAATTCAACAATCTAGCGCAACGACCGTCGTTACATGCTGTCACGTCAATCTATTTGTTAATAATGCCAAAAAAATTGAATTAATTACAAGTGAAAAATTATAATTACATGTTTTTATTTAAAAATTTATAAGATAACATAGCAACCAAAGCTATTTTTATTAATAAACAAAATTAAATTTAAAAAAAAGCTTCCTGCACCTAAACTGTGTAAAGGTAAATTATAATTAATTTTTTCAAATATGTTTAGACCTGATTGACACGCTACTCAATCCTTTAAATTTAAGAGCATCAATCATCCACAAAGAAGCTGCCTCACCACTTTTTCAATGATCGTATATGCCCTACCCAAATCAATTTCCTTCAGAAACCAGATCCGCTCCTGCTCAAGCGCTTGCTGGGCAAACATCTCATAGCCATAAACGATTTGACATTTTTGCCTTTTTGCTTTCATCAGAAAAGGGGTGTCTTTGGGGACATAGACGATGTCCATTGCGATTTTTCCAGGGAGAATCCAATCTTCTTCAATCTGATCACTATCGGGGATGCAATTCACAATCACATCATATCCGCTCTTGCAAGCTTCAGGAAAAAGCTCCCACCCCCCTCCCCTGCCGTTGCAGCTTAAGGCAAGATCAATGGCTTTTTCAGGGGTGCGGTTGAGGATCGTGATTTGCGCTCCTCGCTCTGCAGCCTCATAGATGAGCGCTTTGGCTGCCCCTCCGGCTCCGATAAAGACGACGCGCTTACCTTTGACTTTTATTCTTTTCTCGATGGCATTGAGTGCGCCAATCCCATCGGTGTTAAACCCTAGTAATTTGTGATCAACGACATGGATGGTGTTGCATGCCCCGATGTTTTTGACTTGAGAGGAGGGTTGTGTCAGATAGGCAAGAACCGCTTCTTTATGGGGCATAGTGATGCTAAACCCCTTAAAGGGAAGGTGTTTACACAAGTTAAAAAATGCAGAAATCTCCTCTTTCTTCAGAGGGATTTTGATGTAGACCGCATTCAGATTTGCATCTTCAAATACAGCGTTGTGGATCAACGCTCCCAAACTCTTATCGACAGGATCGCCGATGAGGCTAAAGACTTGAGTGTTGCGATTGAGCTTAGAAAAACGATAAACGCTCTGGAGCTCATCGGCTGTGAGCTGACCTGGTGCTGTTGAGTCCCCAAGAGGGGCATAAGTGAGAAAGGTTCCTACAACCGGTGCTAGAATCCGACTGGGGTGCCCGTAGTCCCCCATTGCAATGGCGATGATTTTGTCTTGGTTGCTATGTGACTTTGCAAAACAGAGCACTTTAAGAGCATCGAGAGAAGAGTTTGCGGTTACAGCGATTTTGTAGATGTGGGCATGGGGTGTTTTGACTTGGCTGTAGACCGCCTCTAAATCGTCTGGCATCCCATGAAAATCATGGTAGGAGCTTAAAAAGGAGATGTGGGGATAAGACTCGAAGAGTTTTTTTCGCCAAGTTGCTGGTACATCGAATTCTAAATCGATGAAGGCAGGTTTAAGCTGGCACAGCAATTTCAATAAGTTCAGCCGCTCCTCCTCGCTCCCCTGGAATCGCCCCCCTTGATCTTGCCGCCTGAGTGTCAACATAACAGGTAATGGGCAGCATGCAATAAAAGCCTTAACCTCCTCAATGTCAAACTCTTCAAAATAGTCCAGGCGCAGCTCTATCCCATGGATTGAGAGGATCGATGCTGACAAAGCCGCCTCTGCAGCTTGGAAATTGGGCCCTGTGATCACCCCAAAAAGAAGTGGGTTCATGGTGTAAACCTCTAAAATTTCAAGATTTAGGAAAAAATTTGACAAGCTATAGTGATTATGTTAAAATTTAGATATTAAAATGAAGGAAAATTGCGTTTATCATGAAAACACAAGTCAGTGACACCACATCTGACGCGATCCATAGAGTGAACAACTCCAGTGGTCTTTCCTGTATCTATTTTTATAGCTACTATTTCTATTTTGGCGCCCAAACGCCAAAACATATTTAAATCCCTTACATCTGTTCATTCCCTTCCAAACCGCAAAAGAGCGGAAAAGGCTCTTAAGCTGGAAGACTAATTGTCCACTTTCTTTAAAGAAAGTGCTATATATGTATATAAAAAATTTATTACAAGGTAGTTATGTTGATTAAGTTACAGAAAAATGCAAAACCTGAAGATTTAACCCGTTTGACGGCTAAATTGGATTCCCACGGGCTCCATCATTGCGCCTCCCCCACCTTAGACATCATTGTCGGGTTGGAAAAACCTTTGTCCCCTCAAGTGATTGAGGAGTTGAACTCTCTGGGTTGTATCGCGGAGTTGATCTCGATTAGCACCCCCTGGAAGCTTGCTTCCAAAGCTTACAAGAGTGAAAAAACGCAGATCCGCTTGAAGGATGTGGTGATCGGTGGATCTGAAGTGATCATGATGGCAGGCCCTTGCGCTATTGAGAGCGAGGAGCAGCTCCGCGCCATTGCAGAGCAGTTGTCCAAAATGAAGGTGAAGGTCTTTCGAGCCTCTGCCTATAAGCCTAGAACCTCCCCTTACAGCTTTCAGGGGATGGGTGTTGAAGGTTTGAAGCTGCATCAGATGCTCCAGAAAGAGCACGGGATGTTGATTGAAACAGAGGTGATGGATGTGCGCGATGTGGCCATTGTCGCTGAACATGTCGACATTCTTCGGATAGGCGCTCGCAATATGCAGAACTTTAACCTGCTCAAAGAAGTGGGCAAGTGCGGCAAACCTGTCATCCTCAAAAGAGGCACATCGGCAACAGTGGAAGAGTGGCTGATGAGCGCAGAGTACATCATGGCTCATGGTAACCATGAGGTGATTTTGTGCGAACGGGGAATCCGCACCTTTGAAAACTCGACCCGGAGCACGCTGGATTTAAGCAGTGTAGCAGTTGCAAGGCAACTGACCCACTTGCCGATCATCGTCGATCCAAGCCATGCCGCTGGACGGAAAGATATCATCCCGGCTCTATCCAAGGCAGCTGTTGCTGTCGGCGCTGACGGGCTGCTTATTGAAGTGCACCATTTACCCAAAGAGGCCAAATGCGATGGCAAGCAGGCACTCCTCCCCGACGAGTTAGAAATACTCATCCAAGAGTTGGGTAAGATCGCAAGCGCGATGGGAAGGTCGTTATGAACTTAGAAAATTTACGCAAAAAGATGGATGAGATCAACGATGAGATCGTCGCTCTTTTTTCAAAACGGCTTGAAATAGCCAAAGAAATTGCTAAGGTAAAAAAAGAAAATAAGCTTCCTTTATATGATCCTGAGCGGGAGGAGAAGCAAAGAGCAATTTTGCGGCAATTAGCGCAAAAGCATGGGTTAAGCGCCGCGGTGGTGGAAGAAATCTTCCAGCTTTTTGTCGAGTATTCAAAACTGATGATGAAAATGGAGATGGGCCCATGCGATTAAACCTAGAAACAGCAGTTGGAGAGAGCAAATTGACGCAAACTTTTGATTCAGAATCGTGCATTACTTTGTCATCTCCAACTGCCGTTTCTAGGTTAAAAGTTGCCTACCAGGGAACCAGGGCCTCATTTAGCGAAATGGCAATTGAGAAGTATTTCCATGGCATGGCTCAAGGGATCGGAAAACAGACTTTCGAAGATGTTTTTGCAAGCCTTGAAAAGGGGGAGGTTGAACTTGCTGCATTGCCTATAGAAAATAGCTTGATCGGCCCGATTGTGGAAAATTTTGATCTCTTTGCAAAATATGAGGTCACGGTCTTGGGTGAGCTCTATTTACCCATTGAGCATTGTCTCGTCGGTAAGAACGGACAGAAAATAGAAGAGATCAAAAAAGTCTATTCCCATCCTAAAGCGCTTGCCCAATGCACTTATTTTTTTCAGGATCACCCTTGGATCGAGCCGATTACCCATTTTGATACGGCAGGGGCTGCAAGAGAGATCTCTGAAAAAAATGAGTTGGGGTTGGCCGCCATTGGCAGCCGGAAGAGTGCAGAGATTTATGGGCTTGCGATTCTAAAATCAAACCTTGAGGATGACAAAAGTAATACCACACGCTTTTTGTTCTTAAAAAAAGGGAAAATTGAAGCAAATCCAAAAGAGGCAAAATGCTCGCTGCTATTTACTTTAAAGCACACTCCTGGGGCTCTTGCGGCTGTTTTGAGCTTATTAGCAGAGCATGATTTAAATTTAATGCAAATTGTTTCCCGCCCTATTTGGGAAAAACCATTTGAATATCTATTCTTTATCGATACTCTTAATCCAAAGGGGATCGATATGAATTTTGTGTTGGATAAGCTAAAAGAAAAGACGCAAACTTTAAAACTCTTAGGAATTTATGAACCTACCAGATAACATTGGGATCATTGGGTTGGGCCTTATCGGAGGTTCGATTGCAAAGGCTTTGAAAAAAAGAGATCCAACAATTGCGATCGCCTCTATCGATAGGAATTTCGAAGAGGCTTCCCCGAAAGGGGCAGTCGATATTCTTTTTGCAACTCCTGAAGAGTTGATCAATTGGGCTGAGCTGATCATCTTGGCCACTCCCCTTTCAACCCTTGTCCCTCTTGCCAAAGAGATTGCAGAGCTCTGCCCAAAAGGGAAAAAGCTCGTGGTGATCGATGTCGGTAGTGTCAAAGGGGCTGTATTTCCCTGTTTTGAAATGCTGACTACAGAAAATCTTGAATTCCTCAGCACCCACCCCATGGCCGGAAAAGAATTGGGGGGATTTGCAAATAGTGAGCCCCATCTTTTTCAAGATTGTTGCTGGATCTTATCCCCTCATGCGAAAAATACCAGTGGTTCCCTCGAAATGATCTTAAGATTGGTTAAGAGCTTAGGAGCCACACCCAGCCTGATCGATCCCAAAAAACATGATCGACAGGTTGCTCTAATCTCCCATCTTCCTGCACTATTATCCCGATCTTTGATGCGTTTTGTGGAAAAAACAGATCCGACAAGTTTAGCAATTGCAGGTCCAGGTTTTAAATCGATGACGCGCCTATCTTATGACAACCCCCAGATGCAAAAGGAAATTGGTGAGTTCAACCGGGAAGAGATCGTCAAACAGCTGGAGCTGTTTTTAGAATTTATTCGGAGGGAAGGCAAATGACTAAAGATTCTATGGTATCTGCAACGGTTGCGATCAACTCAATGGCGATGGAAAAAAAGGCTCGGGGAGAAACCGTTTACAACTTTGCAGCTGGCGATCCGATCCTTCCCTCGGATGCAAAAGTCATCGAAGCTGTCGAGGGTGCAATGAAAACCGAAATGATTTTATATCCCCCCGTAGCTGGGATACCTAAGCTTCGTAAAGCTGCGTGTCAATGGATGAATGAAAACTATGCGACCTCTTTTACAGAAGAAAATACTATCGTTACAGCCGGTGGAAAATTTGCCCTTTTTGCTGCGATGCAACTCCTTATTAAAGAAGGAGATGAAGTTTTAATTCCTTCCCCCTACTGGGTCTCCTATCCTCAAATTGTGAAGCTGTTTAAAGGTCATCCTGTGATTTTGCCAACAATGGAGAAAAATAAGTGGAAGCTCACACCGGAAATTTTAAAACACCACATCACAGCTCACTCAAAAGTTCTCATCTTGAACAATGCGGGCAACCCAACCGGCAACCTGTATAGCAAAGAGGAGCTCAAGGCTCTATTAGAGATGGCCGCCGAATTTAAAATTTTTGTCATCTCAGATGAAGTTTATAGCCGACTTGTTTATGATGACCATCAGTTTTTCTCTTGCGGGGCCCTCTCAGATCAGGTTCTGGTGATTCAGAGCTGCTCGAAGAATTTTGCGATGACCGGTTGGCGGATTGGGTTTGCCTTTGGTCCAGAAGAGCTGATCGAATCGATGATCGCTTTGCAGGGGCAGTCGACAACTGGCCCATCGCTGGTCAGCCAATGGGCGGGGTTTGCTGCATTGAAAAACTCTGTTGAAATTTCTACAGCCGTTCGGAGAACAATGCAAAAAAGAAGAGATTTGTTTTTTAACACTTTTAATAAGTTGTTTGATTGCTCCCTAGAAAAACCTCCAAGTGCATTGTATGCATTTATTCCATTATCGATTTTTAAAACATCGATGACATCTGCTGCATTTTGTACTCACTTGATGGCAAAAGGCAATATCGCCTGTGTTCCCGGCGATGCTTTTGGAAAGGAGGGGTATATAAGAATGGCTTTTGCTGAACAAGAAGAGGTATTGACCCTCGGACTCAAGGCACTGGCAGAGGTGGTTCAACGATGAAAAAAATCACCACTACCCTCTCCTCTCAAAGCAAACATGTGGAGATTAACCTCTCATCCGGGTCTCTGTTTGACCCAAATCTTGCGCGTGAGATCAAAGGCCAAAACTTGCGGTTTGCCCTCTTTTGCGACGATACGATTGCTGACCTTTTAGGAAAAAAGTGGCAGGCTCATTTCGAAAAATCAGGTTTGGATGTCACCTTATTTACGTTCCCCCCAGGAGAACAAGAAAAGAGCCGAGAAAGAAAGGCGGTTTTGGAAGACTCGCTCCTTTCACAAAAATTTGGAAGAGATACATGCATGATTGCCCTTGGCGGCGGGGTGACAACTGATCTGATCGGCTATCTTGCTTCTACCTACTGTAGAGGCGTTTCCCTCATCTACGCCCCGACAACACTCCTTGGGATGGTCGATGCAGCCATCGGCGGAAAGACGGGTGTGAATACGCCCTTTGGCAAAAACCTCATCGGCACATTTTATCCCGCCGATCGGATCCTGATCGACCCCTCCACCCTTTCTTCATTACCCTCATCGGAGTGGGTCAGTGGATCTGCAGAGGTGATCAAATATGCACTGATTGCCTCAAGCCACCTCTTTGAAAAATTGCAAAACTGGAGCCCAAAAGATCTTCACTATCTCGAAGAGATCATTGATCAGTGTGTCCAGCTCAAGTCGCAAGTTGTCGCAGCTGACTTTGAAGAGAAATTGGGTTTGCGCCGAATTTTAAATTTTGGACATACGGTAGCCCACGCCCTTGAACTTCTTGAAAATTACCAAATGGCCCATGGGGAAGCTGTTGCCATCGGGATGTTAGTGGAGGGTTTTATCAGTTTAAAAATGGGTTATTTGCAAGAGAGTGCATTTAAGCAGATGGAAAAACTGATCCACTCCTTCCCATTTACACTAAAAATAAGTTCCCACATCACACCGAAGCAGTTGCGCGATGCCCTCCATCTGGATAAAAAATCGGCTCAAGGAGTTCCCCGATTTGTTCTTCTAGAACAAATCGGAGCCTGCTGCAGCTTTGATGGGCATTATTGCAGTAGTGTACCCGAGCAGATCCTAGCTCAAGCAATTGGGTGGATGCTCGATCAATTTTCTGGAGATCCCCAATGACAAAATTCCACATCCTTCCCAGTTCTCTAAAAGGCACAGTGGCCATTCCCCCCTCCAAATCGCATACTTTGCGCGCAATTATTTTTGCTGCGATGGCAAAGGGGGAGTCGGAAATTCGCAACTTTTTGCATTCACCCGATTCAACAGCGATGATCCAGGCCATGCGCACCTTTGGCGCCAAAATCGATATCAAGGCCGACCACCTCCGCATCAGCGGCCTTAGCGGAAAACTACCAGCTGCTGAGAATGTGATCGATGCCGGCAATTCGGGGCAAGTGCTCCGCTTTGTGGGTGCTTTAGCCGGACTATCCCCTGCTTACACCATCATCACAGGGGACCATTCGATTCGGCACAACCGCCCCATCCAACCCCTTTTGGAAGCACTCTCCCAATTAGGAGCGCTAGCCACCTCATCCCGCCTAGATGGGTATGCCCCCATGATCATCAAAGGGATAATGAGATGTGGAAAAGCACAACTTTCTGGCGAAGATTCCCAACCCGTATCCGGCATGCTGATTGCCTGCTCTTTTTTACATGGCAAAACCACAATCGATGTCACAAATCCCGGAGAAAAGCCCTGGATCGATTTGACCCTTTTTTGGCTAAAAAAATTAGGGATTGATGTTGTTTGCCAAGACTATACAACTTATACCATTGCTGGAAATGCCAAGGTCAATGGTTTTAATACCACAATTCCTGGAGATTTTAGCTCAGCGGCATTCCCCATTGCTGCAGCACTTGTGACCCATTCAGAACTCACGTTGACAAATATCGATATGAACGATTGCCAAGGGGATAAAAAATTGATCGAGATACTGCAAAAGATGGGAGCTTCTGTAGAGATTGATCATCGAAATAAAACACTGCATGTACGCAAAGGGGGTAAACTGCAAGGGATGCGTATCGATGTCAATGACTTTATCGATGCCACTCCAATCCTTTCTGTCATTGCTTGCTATGCAGAGGGAACTACAGAAATTACCAATGCTTCCATTGCCCGTAAAAAAGAATCGGATCGCCTTCATGCCATGACAACTGAGCTTAAAAAAATGGGGGCAAATATCGAAGAAAAACCAGATGGGCTGATCATCACCCACTCCCCTCTGCACGGCGCTCATGTAGATGCCTGGCACGACCATCGGATCGGCATGTCGCTATCGATTGCAGCATTGGGTGCCAAAGGAGAGACACTAGTTGACGGCATTGAGTGCATTGCAAAAACCTATCCCGGATTTGCCCATGACCTCCGAGCCATTGGCGCTGCAATTGAGGTAGTTCAATGAACTGGATCCTCTTTGGTTTTAAAGGCTGTGGTAAGACAACCTTTGGAAAAAAAATCGCAGCAGCGCTCCATCGCCCCTTCATCGATACAGATCGATTGATCGAAACTCTCTATCATGCGCGCACAGGTTTTAACAAGAATTTTCGGGAAATTTTCAATACAGTCGGATCCGAGGAATTTCGGAGAATGGAAAGGGATGTCTTGGAGCAACTGAAAAGTGTGCAAAATACAGTGATTGCCCTCGGCGGCGGCCTCATTTTAGATCCCAATAACGCCGCAATCCTTGCAAAATTAGGGCAGCTGGTTTATCTCAAAGTAAATAAGGCTACCGTCAAAGGGAGGATGTTGAGAAATAGGCTTCCTGCGTATCTCGACCCCTTAGATCCTGCAGGGTCCTTTGAGAAGATGTATCAAGAGAGGCTGCCAAAATATGAAGAGATATCCGCCCTTTCGGTTGATTTGGAAAAGAAGACACAGGATAAGATTACATCGGAGCTTTGCGCGCTGATCAAACAAATGGAGGCCCAAGGTGGCCAGTAACTCTAGCGGTACCCTTTTTCGGATCACCACATGGGGAGAATCTCATGGCAAAGCCATCGGCGTATGCATCGATGGATGTCCTGCCGGCTTGCCGATTACAGATGCTGAAATCAACGCTGAGCTACAATGGCGCCAAGGAGGAAGAAACCCTTATGTCACCCCTCGGGGAGAAAAAGACGCGGCTCAAATCTACTCCGGAGTTTTTGAAGGCAAGACCACAGGCGCTCCTATTTCGATCATCATCTTTAATCAAGATTCAGATTCGAGCAAATATGAACCGATCAAAGATCTGCTACGCCCGGGCCATGCCAATTTCACCTATCTTGAAAAATACGGTATCTTTGACTACAGGGGGGGGGGACGCTCCTCTGCTAGAGAAACAGCCTGTAGGGTTGCTGCCGGAGCCGTTGCCAAAAAGCTACTTGCCCATTTTGGTGTTGAAGTTGTGGCCTACATCAAAGAGATCGGGGGGATTGCGATGCCGGATCCCACCTATCACTCCCCTGCTGATCTTCGAAAAGCCATCGTAGCAAGTCCGATTTTCTGCCCCGATCCAGATGCGACAGAGCAGATGATCAAAGCCCTAGAAAAAGTCAAAGAAGAGGGAGACTCATTAGGGGGAATCATCGAAATGATAGCTTTTGATCTCCCCATTGGCTGTGGCGATCCCGTCTATGAAAAGCTTGAGGCAAACCTTGCCAAAGCGATGCTCTCCATCCCTGCTACCAAAGGGTTTGAAATTGGCTCAGGCTTTGCGGCAGCTTCCATGAGAGGATCTGAGCACAATGACGCCTTCATCCTCGATGAGATAGGCAATGTCACCACAGCCACCAATTTTGCAGGCGGCACCCTCGGGGGAATCAGCACAGGGCTACCCATCATTGCCCGGGTTGCCTTCAAACCCACATCAAGCATCAATAAGCCCCAGAGAACCGTCAATGTGGAAAAGGAGGAAAAGGAGTTCCAGCTCCCCGCAGGATCCCGCCACGACCCTTGCGTCACCATCCGCGCAGTGCCCATTGTCGAGGCGATGGCAGCCCTTGTGCTAGCCGACGCCCTTCTCATGAACCGCAGCTCAAAAATCTATATCCAAACAAGTTGAAAAAGCCGCTTTTTCAACTTGTTTAGGTTTAGCAACAAAACCAATTTGAAGACTAAAAACCCCCATCCTCAAGTTTGTTTTTACGGTGGCGTTTTAATATACCAGCATCCGATAGGACGGGTGTAAGCATAACCATCTCATTGTAATTTTTGACAAACTCATTAAGGGGAAGGGTTAAAGCCTCCAAATTTACCATTTTTTTTGGGTTATATTTCAGCGTAAAACCATGGAAACAAAAAATCGCCTGCTCCATCCATTCAATAATAGCTGCAGAACCTCTAACAAATGGGGTTGCATGCGAAAGCTCGTAATTAAGTAGCGCAACCATTTCTTTTATAGTTTCTACCTTTTTAGAATCACACTGAAGCACCCGTTCAAAAATTTTTGCACAGTCGCTAAGTACATCCTTGATAAGAAATGGATCTTGATGAATCAATCCGACTCTAGAACCTTTTAAACCAAGCATCTCTTCCAACGGACAATGGTCATTAAAAAAAGTGACATATTGAGAAAAAGCATAGCTTTTTTCATTGATTTCGCAGCGCATGGTTGCAAAAACAAAATGGGTTGGCTTTACCGACGGCGTCTGCCATAAGTTGTCCACAAATTGCATGACACACTGAAACTCCTTGAGTTGTTTATAATCGGCGGGGCTTTTAGTTTTTAATTTAAACATACACTCCTTATTAAAGAGTATATCTTTTACGAAAGATTTTTCCTGATACGGTAGTCTTGGATGTATTTCACATATCTTACACACCCTTTCATAATGTTCTGGATGCCAAAAAGATTTTTTTTTCATAAAGTCTTCACCCAACCATACATTAAATTGTATAGATGAAGATTTGTTCAAACATTTTTTATTATTAAAACTCTTCTCAATAAAACTAGATTTAAATAATTCGTTTTTTCCACTCTTATTCTTTTCTTCCATATTTTTTAATTTAGGGTAAAATTGCTCTTTCAAAATCTTATCGCCGTATTCTCTATAAGGGCCGATGAGATCTGTACATAAATAAGGGCAAAAACTCCTTGGATTATCTCTCCTTTTTCCAAAATCCTCCGCTCCAAAACTATTGTGTTCTTTTGCAAGCTGATGTCGCTGTTCAGCCAATAACGCAAGTGTTTGATGAAAAAGCTCTATCAAATTTTCATTATTCTTCTTCGATTCTTTTAAACTGAAAGCAGTACTGTTGATAACATTTTTTACATATTTTTTATAATCTTCTTGTCGACCACCAAATCTATTTGGCTCATTTTTTATAAAAAAATCTGTTGTTGCCATAAAACCCCTATTATTTTTAATGACAGTCGTTAAACACCATCATGTTAATCTATTCATTGATAGTATCAAAAAATAGAGTTAATTTCAATTGTAAAATTACGGAAGCGCGGAAGTATAATGGAAGATATTGACCCCCTGACCCTTACAAAGCAGATAAATTTAAGGTGTTTGGCCATGTTCACATTTAGGGTCAATTTTCGCCCGGCTGCAAAGCAGCCATCTGCTGTATTTTTCTTGTCGGAAATAGTTCTGGCGCTATTCCCTCGTCAAAAACTACAGCATCTGGGGCAGCAATTCCCGCTAAAAAAATTCCCTCTAGAAATTAGACTGTTTTTTGGAAAATTTTTTCGCGAACTCTCATTTTTTGAGTACGAGGATTTGAGGCGTTTTGATAGAGAAAAAGCACTTTTGTACTAAACCCCTATGAAAATGTATGTAAGTCATTGATTTTCAACAAAGTTTTTTAGCAGGAACTGCTGAGGTTTGTTCAACTGTATACCCAAAAAAGGTAGAGTTGAAGTAAAACTATCCAGAAGACATCCTCTCTGCAATCCTCTCAAAATTTTGTATCGGAAAAATGAAGAAAAAACACGCATTAGAAATCCAAAAGATCTTAAATAAGCTCTTTCCAAACCCTGAAATCCCGCTTAAGCACCAAGATGCTTACACATTGCTGATTGCAGTTCTGCTCTCGGCCCAATGCACAGACGAGCGCGTGAACAAAGTCACTCCAGAACTATTTGCTAAGGCCTCAACCCCGCAAGAGATGCTCACTTTGACAATTGCAGAAATTGCCCAGATCATTCACCCCTGCGGCCTTAAAAACACTAAAGCTAAAGCGATCTGGAATCTTTCCAAGATTTTGGTGGATAAGCACAAAGGAAAAGTCCCCGCCTCCTTCGGAGCGCTTGAAAAATTACCCGGTGTTGGCCATAAGACGGCATCGGTTGTGATGTCCCAAGCATTCAAAAAGCCTGCGTTCCCCGTAGACACACACATCCATCGCTGTGCTAAGCGATGGGGACTGAGTGGAGGAAAAAATGTGGAGCAAACAGAGGCAGACTTGAAAAGACTTTTTCCTAAAACCAGCTGGAACAAACTTCATTTGCAGATCATCTATTTTGCAAGGAAATATTGTCCTGCACGAGGCCATGATCCAGAAAAGTGTCCGATTTGCAGCATTTATTCGGCTTAAGATTGGAGGATTAACCGATGTGCTTTTTTAGAAAATCTCGAATGTCTTTTCGTATCTTATCGAAAAATGCTATCCGCTGTTCTTGGGTTCCATTGAAATATTGCTGATTTGGGTGGATCGTATTGGGCGGGTTAATATAACCGTGATCCATAAAACTAATGTGGGTAGATCCTTTGTAGTAACGGACTTCATGCCCGGATCGAATCATCTCATCATAACATCCCGTTTTCCTTTGGTAATCTTCCCTCTCCTCCGATAAGAGAAAAAATAAAGGGTAACGGTTGTGGAGAGGATAGGAAAAACCGGTTGTTTCCATGAGGACCAGACATTCTTTGGCTCCCTTTTGATCTATTCGAGGCAACAATGCTAAACGGTCTTCTTTTTTAAAGGAATCCAGTGAGCGATTTGCCAAAAGGAGCAGAGAGTTGCCTCCCATCGAATGGCCGACCATCCCTACCCGCTTCAGATCTATTTTTCCTGCAAACAAAGTGGCTTGGACTGTTTTTAGCCATTCAAAGACGCAGAGGATATTGTCGATAACTTTAGCATTTCTAGAAACGCTATTTCCTCTCCAAAATGAAGGCTCTTCAGTGTCAGTGCGAAGCTGATGTTGGATGGAAACCACAACATATCCATGGGAACTTAAATCTTCGGCAAGAAAAGCATAGTCTGTCATTGCAATCAGATTTCCATGGTTCAAGAGAATCACAGGATGCCCGTTACCTGTTAAAAAAGTCAGCTCTGTGGGTCGGCTATATACCTGTACATTTAACGGCTCCCAAGGGCTGGGTGCCCTTTCTTCAAATATTTTTGGATAAAGAGCATGAGCCCCTTTTTCTAGGGGAAAGTAAATCTGAATGGGGATCAACCTCCCATCGGGAAATTGAAGCTCTTTTCGATATACATCGGTAAGGTCATATTGCACAGTCCCAACGCGATAAGGCCCTGTTGGCATGGGCAAAGCTTCAGTTAAAGACTTGATTTTTTGAAACATGGGCTCTTTTAGCTTCCGGTAGTGCTCCCCTATGTTGTTTGCCTCCGTGGAAGCGAGTTGCTTCATTTCCGCATATTCCTTAGCCTCTTGGGGATGGTTTCTAAGGTAATCTCTGAAATCGATCAGATTTTTCCACTCGCTGCTTTCAGGGTATGTTAAGTGAATGTGGTATCTTCTAGTTTCTTCCTCTGAATCAGGCAAGTAAATAACAAAATAGAGTCGATCAGAAGTGCTATAAGCCGGTCTGAATTCATAACCTAAATCTTGAAGCTGCTGGGTTGCTGATTCCATATCTTGTTTATTGACAGCTATGGCGATATCGATGATCCCTTTCCCCCCTAAATTGGGGACTGCAGTACTTCCCACATGCTCAATTGCTAGAGCTGTCTTCAGAGAGGAAGCGATCCTCTCCTTTTCCTTGTGAAAAAGCTCAGGGAAAACCTTGCTATATGGCTTGAAGACGTATTTTTGCATTTGAGACCGTTTGCTTTTGGTTCTAATTTAGGAATGATATGCTTTATTTCCCGTGAAAACAAGGGGGACAGCGATTAGCTGCACAGCCACTCATTGGCCTAAACCGCGAGGGGCCATGGGCGGAGCGACGGCAGCGGGACCACCACCCCCACCAACCAGAAAAAAGAGAGGTGCCACAGCAGGAGCAGGATTTGGGTTCCAAATGTAGCGCGTTACAACACCGCCAATTGCTGAAGCTGCAAAAAAGATGGTCCCTGCTAGAATAGATGCTGCATTGGGTGCTGTTCCTTTATCCGCACACTCGCAGATGTCGTGATCACTGTCACCTTTTCTTAGCATACACCCTGAGTAGGAAGGACTACAAGTCCCACCGTTTTGCCATAGTTCTTTACAATGACGTTCACAGGAAGGAAGAGCCGATCTCGCAGAGAGCATCTGAAAAACTGGAATACTCACTGCCAATACCAGACATATCCCTGTAGCAGCCATAACCTGTATTTTTACCCTTCTTGCCCGTGTCGGGGCTGCAGGCGCATGTACCCACGCATTAAGATTTTGTAACATTCCTAACATAAAAACCTCTTTTTTTTATTTTTAATAGTTTCATTTATACTCTATTATAAGTTAATAGTTATTAAAAGTAAATTTAATATATCATTATTAAAAATAGAAACAAACTTATTTATCCTGTGCTGTTTATAATATAGATAAATTTAATGTGTTTTGGATGGGTTTTTCAGCAAGAGTTACCCGCCCGCTTACGTATTTTACTTAAAATGCTTAAATTCAGCGTTTTATGTAAATTCCGAAGAGGTTTGCTCCCATTCTTGCCTCGCACCTCGTTTTTCCCTTTACATAACGACTACTATCCTATACAATAAGCAACATAAGGACTAACATCATGGACATTAGCAACACGCCCTTCCCTGTTAGAAGAACTCTTAAAAAACTGGGTCGAGATCTTTCCGATGCCAGGAAGCGGCGCCGAATCCCAATGCAGCTTGCTGCCGAGCGGGCATCGATTAGTCGGTCCACCCTAAGCAAAATCGAAAAGGGTGATGAAGGGGTTTCTTTAGGGGCTTATGCCAAAGTTTTATTTATTTTAGGCATGATCAAAAGATTAGCCGAATTGGCTGATCCAATATTTGATGAATTAGGGTTGGGATTAGAAGCGGAAAGCTTGCCTAAGCGTATTCGGATTTCCCGAAAAGGGGAAAATTAAATGGAGCAGACCATTTTTGTTTATGTGGATCTAGAGGGCATTCCGATAAAAGTGGGTCAGCTTTGGAGCCACTACCGCAATGGGAAAGAAAGCATGTCTTTTGAATACGACCATGAGTGGTTAAATCATCCAAAACGGTTTTCGTTGGACCCAGCTTTAAAATTGGATACCGGTTCTTTTCATGCATCGCCCGATAAGCCCCTTTTTGGAGCCGTTGATGATTCTGCTCCTGATCGGTGGGGCAGATTACTGATGCGCCGTTCTGAGAGAAAAAATGCCGAACGTGAAAAGCGGACAGCTCGTGCTTTAAGAGAAATTGATTTTTTATTGATGGTCGATGATGAGGGAAGGCAAGGTGCATTGCGTTTCAAAAAAGAGCAACACGATACTTTCTTAACTACTTATGACAAGCATCATATTCCCCCTTTGATGACAGTGGGCAGGTTGCTAACCGCTGCAAACCATGTCATGCAAGAATCAGATACTGAAGAAGATCTTCGATTATTGCTTGCCCCTGGTTCTTCATTGGGAGGTGCAAGACCCAAAGCGTCTGTAAAAGACAAAGATGGCCATTTAGCGATTGCCAAATTTCCACGAAAAGATGACGAAATAAACATTCTCAGCTGGGAAGCGGTTGCTCTCACCCTTGCTCTCAAGGCAGGAATCCAAGTACCGCAATGGCGACTTGAACCCGTGGGTCGGCAACAGATTCTTTTGTCGCGCAGGTTTGATCGAAAAAAAAACATTCGGATCCCTTTTCTTTCTGCTATGAGCGTATTAGAGGCAAAAGATAATGAAATGCGTAGCTATCTCGAAATTGCTGATGCCATCCGAGAAATCAGCGCCTCACCTAACGAAGACTTAGAAGCCTTATGGCGTCGTATTATTTTCAATGTTTTGATTTCCAATGTGGATGATCATTTGCGCAATCATGCATTTCTATACTCTGGCCCAACCGGTTGGCGTTTATCTCCTGCCTATGATTTGAATCCTGTTCCAACAGATATTAGACCGAGAATTCTATCCACAGCAATCGATCTGATTGATCCTACAGCTTCCGTCAATTTAGCAATTGCTGCAGCCCATTACTTTGAACTTGATCATCTGCAAGCAAAAAAAATTGTCAAGGAAGTAGGTTTAGCTACAGCTTCATGGCGTCAAGAAGCTGCGAAACTTAAAATAAAGAAAAAAGAAATGGATCGGATGGCTTCAGCTTTTGAACATGAAGATCTTCAAATCGCCATGCAGTAGCTCGCAGCATCGAAGTTCATGTCAATTAAAGTTTATACAACAATTGCAACGGCTGCAGACAGAGGTGGCTCGAGCGGCACAGAACGGACCCACACCCCCTTCACAAATACCCAATCATTGCCCGCGCAATCCCATTCATCCATTTTGTCCTGCAATCCCTGCCCCAGCGCCTTGAAGCACGCTTCTTTTCGATTCCAGATTTCCCAAAACCTGAGTAAAGCTTCATCTTGATTTTTTGCTGAGTGGACGTACTCCTTTTCTTGGGCAGCAAAACAATCCATGATCAATTGCTCCCTCTTTTCGATCGGATAAATCTCCTCAATATCAATCCCCACAGGGGCCTCCCAGCTAAAGGCAATGGCAAGCCACTCTTTACAATCGGAGAGATTAAAATGCAGCTGGGTATCCATAAGATAAAGTTTTCCATTGGGGCTTGTGGCTAATTGAAATGCAGATGACCCCAAATATTGGCTGACTCTGTAACGCAAAACTTGTTCGTGGGGAAGCTCTGTTTTGCTTAAGCAGATGTGGATTGCAGTCCTATCTTCAGGCGGTTTTTCAGTAAAAAAAATCACTTGCTTATTCACTTCGAGCCCGGCCTTGGCGGCAGATAGCCTATCTTCACGTAATAATCGACATACTTCTTAAAAAGCCCTAAGTCAATTGTTGGACATTTGAGGCCAGATCCTTTGAGAGCTGCGTGTAGGCGATCCGATCCAAGGGTCAGTACAGGAGTGGGGTGAGAAAGGTCGATATCTGCCAGCAGCGAGGCTAGGGCCTGTAATTGGTGATCCCCTGTTTGGATCGACGTGTCGACTAATGTTTTTTTCCATTTGTTAAAAGGGGTGAGTTTAAAGGAATATCTCAACTCTTTCAAAAATTTGAAAGCGACACGATAAAAGAAGGGAGCGGGACCGATCACATGAAATTGGGAGTTGATCGATTTGGGATTGGCAGAAATGGTTAGCATTGCCTGGCAGATGTAATCGACAGGTGTGAGGTCATCGTAGAGGTCGACCTCTGGTGCCATTTTAAGATTTAAGGATGCTTGAATCAAGCGCCAGAAGAAATCTATAGTTGGGCCCGAGCCGATTTTCGAATCGCCACTGACTCTCGGCAAGCGGAAAATCGTACACGGGACCCCACGCGATCTAGCGATGAAGATGAGTTTTTCCCCCACCCATTTGCTTTCCACATATCCATTGGTGATATCTTTGTTTTTTTCGATGTCAATATCTTCTGGAACAGGTTTTTTTTTGATCTCTGACACAACAGCAACAGTCGAGATGAAATACAACGGTTTTAAGCGGTGAGTAGTTGCTAATTTAAGAACTTCTTGAGTTCCAAAGACGTTAGCTCTTTTATGCTGCTCATAAGACATGGCGTGATTGACAAAGGCTCCGATATGGAAGATCGAATCGATTTCAGACCCAAGCTTTTGAAAATAGTCTGGCTGAATACCTAAAAGAGGCTCTTCAAGATATCCTGGAACCACTTCGATTCTATTTTTATCATTGGGTTTCCAAATGAGGTATTTTGTTAAGGTTTCAATGATGCGCTGCAACCCCTCTTCCTTTGATTTAGCACGACAAAGACAGTAAATTTTAGCTTCTGTTTTCTCAATCAATGTTTTAAGAAAAAAAGCGCCTACAAAACCTGTGACGCCCGTGAGGAAGATTTTTTTGGGATGGGTATATTGGGTTTTGGCAACGGGGACAATCCCTTTAGCATCGATAGAGGGGTCAAGAACAGCTTCCCTGTCGCGCCAGAGGACAAAGGGTTCCTGAACAGAGAGAAGTTGGACCCCAGTTCGTTGGATTTGATCGATGCTATCTGCATATTTTTCAAGAGTAGAGTGCTCAAAAATAAGGCTCACTGGAATTTCTATCTCAAATGCTTTTTTCGCAAGTGAGTTCAATTGCATGGCCAAAATAGAATGGCCGCCCAGGTGGAAAAAGTTGTCTTGTCTGTTGATTTTGGAGATTTTTAAAAGATCAGACCAGATCGACGCTAACCTCTTTTCAGTGGGAGTTACTGGTGGGTTAAATGCTCTTTGTTCTAAACCTGCTGTAGGTAAAGGAAGCTTCCGTTTATCAATTTTTCCATTGGGAGTAAGAGGAAATTTATCTAAGAGCACAATATAACTTGGAACGGAGTGTTTGGGGAGCTTAGAGACGACAAAGGCGCGAATTTCATCAACGATCGGCTTTTCCCCTTCTTTCGGTTCGATGTAAACGACTAGATGTTTTTCATTATGATCGGTCTCTTTGGCAATGGCGATGCAATCAGAAATTTTGGGATATTCCCGGATCACCTCCTCCACCTCGTCTAGCTCAATGCGAAAACCCAAGATTTTGACCTGCGTATCGATTCTTCCTAAGAATTTAATGTTTCCATCGGGAAGGTAGCATACCAAATCTCCGGTGCGGTAGAGTTTCCCTTTTCCAAACGGATTGGGGATGAATTTTTCATCTGTTTGCCTCTGATTGTTTAAATACCCTCGCGCAAGCCCATCCCCTCCGATGCAAAGTTCTCCATGGACACCAATGGGAACAGGGTGAAAATGGGAATCTAGAATATACACTTGCGTCCCTTGCACAGGGACTCCAATAGGAACAATAGGTGTGCTTGAATTTACAGTGTAGGTAGTTGTGATATGATTTTCTGTGGGTCCATAAGCATTGACAATCTGGCATGGGGCCAGCTTTTCAAAGGCAACTTTTGCGTGATGAGCCGACATCACATCCCCTGTCGATGAGAAAAACCGGATATTTTTCATATATTCCAGTCCCTCTTCCACCATCAGCACAAATAGGCGGGCAGTGAGGTAGAGGTGAGATACTTTTTCATCTACTAGAAATTGCCCCAGCTGCTGCGGTGAAAATTGGGTTTGGGGATAAATGCACAGTGTTGCACCATTTAAAAGAGCTCCCCAAACTTCAGCTGCTAACATATCAAACGAGATATTCGATATTTGTAGCATCCGGTCGTTGTGGACAATATCCATCCAGGTAGGGTTTTTAAGAAGGCGTACAATCCCAAGATGGGTGTATTCAACTCCCTTAGGATTACCGGTTGAACCAGATGTGTAGTTAATATAGGCCAAATCCTGAGGATCAATTTGCATTTTAAGGTTAGAATTGTCATAAGTGGTGAAATCTTTTGGATTAAAGCTGATGAAGTGGAGTTTTTCCTTGGGGAACTGGTTTGCAAAGGAGGGATGGCTAATGAGTACTTTTAATCCTGTGTGCTCAATCATGTAGAGCTTTCTTTCCATGGGATAACTGGCATCAATCGGCACATAAACTGCGCCTGCTTTTAAAATTCCTAAGATCACAACAATCAAATCATCAGAGCGCTCTAGATAAACACCTATAAAATCTTGCTTTTGAACACCTAGTTTTTGTAAATGACGCGCTACCTGATTTCCCCTTTCATTGAGCTGACGGTAGCTCATCGACTTTCCCTCAAAGCGCAATGCTTGGGTTTCAGGAAACTTTTTAACCATTTCTTCAAATAGAGCAGGCACTGCTTGGTTCTGAGGATACTTGGAACCTGTCTTATTCCATTCTATTGTAATGAGACTCTCTTCCTTTCGAGAGAGGATCGGCAGATAAGCGATTTTTTCCCCTGGCTTTTCTACAATCCCCTTTAAAAGGGTATGAAAATGGGAGAGCATTCTCTGTATTGTCTGCTTTTCAAAAAGATCTGTACAATATTCAAATCGACACTCAAGTCCCTCATCCCGATCATAAATAAAAAGGCTCAAGTCAAATTTAGCTGTCTTTATTTCTAAGTGAACCTCCTCTAGCTCTACATCTGCAAACCTCTGAAAAGATCCTGTGATGCTTTCATAGACAAAAAGGGTTTGAAAAAGAGGATTGAAGCTGGGATCTCGTGCTGGGTTTAATGCATTGACAATCATTTCTAAAGGGATATCGGAGTTTTTATAACACTCTGACATCGTGTGGTTCAACTGAGATAAAAAAGTATTAAAAGCGGGGTTAATAGCGCAATCTGATCGGACAACCAGCATCTGTAGAAAATAACCGATCAAAGGATCCAATTCCTGTCGTGTCCGATTGGCATAAGGGGTTCCCACTACAATTTCCCCTTTTCCAATTAACCGATGGAGCAGCACCTGAAAAGCTGCAAAAAGAAGAACATACAGAGTGACCCCTTCTTTTTTCGCTAGTTCTTTGAGCTCATTGCTCAATGTTATTGAAAACAGAGCAGTCTCATTATCCCCATTGCCAAAAAAAAGAGGGGGTCTGGGTTTATCCCAGGGCAATTCTAGCAATTCAGGTGCACCGCTCAGCTGCTTTTTCCAAAACCCAAGCTGATTTTGCACCTCTTTGCTCTCCACCCACTTTCTTTGCCACAGAGCGTAATCTGCATATTGAATCGGGAGAGTGGGAACTGGCTTGGAAGTATAAAAAGCAATCCATTCTTTAAAAAGATTCTCATAAGAGAGGATGTCAAAAAGGATGTGATGCGCCCGTATCCCTAAGAAGTGAAGATCCGATCTGACTTTGATCAATAAAACTTGAAAGAGGGGTAGCTGCGTTAGATCCATGCCGACTGCCAATTTTTCCTGCATCAATGCAAGAGCACAACGTTCATCCTTCCCATTCATTTCAACAAAGAAATTTCGGCTTGCTGGCTCGATCTTCTGGAGAGTCTTACCGTTCTGCTCAACAAAGCGGGTGCGCAAAATTTCATGGCGATCAATAATCTTCTCCAATGATTTTTTCAATTTGGCAGAATCAACCTTTCCTTTAAGCCGGTAGGCATTAAGAACCATGTACTGAAGCTTAGAATGAGGGTTAAGCTTATCAATGAGCCACAGCGATTCCTGGTTCAAAGAAAGGGGAACGGGTGAAAAAATGCTCCGTCTAGGGATTGCTTCCACTTGCGATTTTTTAAGAGAGTCAATTTTCTTTGCCAAATCGGCTAAAACCGGATTTTCAAATAGAGCGCCCGCTGAAATCTCGCACTGAAGGGACCTTTTGATTTGAGAAATTGCCTGCATCGCATGGATCGAGTCTCCTCCAATTTTAAAAAAGTGGTCATTGCGATCGATCGACTTGCGATGTAAGATTTGGAGCCAGATCGCACCAATTGCCTTTTCTGTTTCTGTTTTAAAAGTAGATTCTTTGGCCTGATCGGAAGCTGGCGGTTTTAACGATTTTCGATCCACTTTTCCATTAGGCGTCATGGGAAATCTTTCTAAGATGACAAAAAAACTAGGAATCATAAAAGAAGGGAGTTTGGAGGCAACCCACTTCTTCAACCCTTCCGCATCGACTTTTTTCTTGTGCTGTGTCTGCACATAAGCAACCAGCTGTTTATTTCCAGGAACATCTTCTCGGGCCATCGCGATGCAGTCGGAAACCCCGGAGAAGGCGCGGATCACCTCTTCTACTTCCCCTAATTCAATCCTAAATCCCCGAATTTTCACTTGTGTATCTATCCTTCCCAAGAAAGAGAGGTTTCCATCGGGAAGGTAATGCACTAGATCCCCTATACGATAAAGGCGCCCCTTTCCAAAAGGGTTGGGAATGAACTTTTCAGCGGTGAGGTCAGGGCGATGGAGGTAACCCTTGGCAAGTCCATCTCCTCCCGTGCAAAGCTCTCCATTGGCACCAAAAGGAACAAGCTGCCGATTTGCATCTAAAACATAGACGGAAGTATGTCCAATGGGACGACCGATAGGAACTTCAAATTTTAATGCCTTTGGATCCACAACAGCATAAGTTGTTGTCTGAGTTGCATTTTCTGTAGGACCACACACATTGGTTACCTGGCAAGAAGGAATCTTTTCAAAAGCTATTTTTGCGTGTTTTGCCGACATCGCATCACCACCAGAACAGATACAACGCACCCCTTTTAAATATTCAAGAGATTCTTCCACCATTAAAGTAAATAAACGGGATGTGAATACAATTTGCGTCACTTTTTCTTTTTCGATGAACTTGCCTAGTTCATCAGGAGAGAGTTTTATCTGCGGGTAAATGCAAAGTGTTGCTCCATTTAAAAAAGCACCCCAGAGTTCATGAACAAGGCCATCGTAGGAGATATTCGAAACTTGCAAAAATCGATCATGGGATGAAAAATTGGCCCAGTTTGGATGGATTACAAGGCGGTTGATACCCCGATGATAGATCTGTACGCCTTTAGGATTACCCGTTGTTCCCGATGTGTAATTAATATAAGCCAAATCTAAAGCTTTAATTTTGAGTTTGAGATTTGTCTTTGGATAGGGGGTCAAATCGATATCTTTTAAGAACAGAAAACGGAGCCCCTTTTTAGGAAACTGCTCAGCAAAAGACTCTGCTGTGATAAGAACTTTTAACCCCGTATCTTTGATCATGTAGAGTTTTCTTTCCAAAGGATAGCTGGCATCGATCGGAACATAGATCGCACCGGCTTTCAAGATCGCTAAAATTCCCACGAACAAATCGATCGATCTCTCTAAATAGATCCCTACAAAGTCTTGCCTTTTCACTCCCATCTTTTTCAGATGGCGCGCAAGCTGGTTTGCCTTTTCATTGAGCTCTTTATAACTCATTTCCTTCCCCAAGAAACGCATAGCGATATTTTTAGGGTATTTTGCGGCAATCTTTTCAAAAACAGCGACAACGCTGCTTTGGCGCGGATAAGCAGTTTTTGGTCCCGGTGCTAATTTCAGAAGTTTTTGTTTTTCTTCTCTTGTCAACAGCTGTAAAAAACCGATCTTTTTTTTAGGGTGTGTGATGAGTTGTGAGAGAAAAATTTGGAAATTTTTAGCCATTCGTTCTATAAATTTTCGATCTTGGAGACAAATGGGAAATTCAAAACAGAAGCGGATTTTGTTTTTCTCTTTGGCGATAAGGAGAGAAAGATCGGACTTTGGGGCTTTTGTGGTTAGAACGGGCTTTTTGCCTGTAACATCTTCCATAGAAAAGTAGACATTAAAAAGGGGCTCATTGGAATGGGTCTCTTTGATTTTTACCCCTTTTATGCTGCGCTCC
This sequence comes from Acidobacteriota bacterium, assembly GCA_903970255.1. Taxonomy (GTDB): domain Bacteria; phylum Chlamydiota; class Chlamydiia; order Chlamydiales; family Rhabdochlamydiaceae; genus CAJCIW01. Next base: position 17,830 of record CAJCHM010000007.1, on the reverse strand, counting down.
CATGTAAGCGTGTGTTTAAGCAAATCCTCGAAATTCCTATCGGATTGGATCTCAAAACGGATCGGGACCACGCTAACATACCCACCCTGAACAACAGGGTATCCAAAAGTAAAATCCCCCTGTCTTGTATAGCGAAACAAAAATCCCGCAAATCCGCTCTGAAGCACGTGGAATAGGTCAGTTTTCCTTTTCTTTGCAAAAACTTGAAGTCGTTGAGTCAAGGCAGGGCTTAAGTGGGCATGAACAACATCTCTCTTACTGCGCTCTTCATTGAGCTGTAAACTGGTTTTGGGCAGCTCCAATACAAAATTTGCTCCCTCGAGGTTCTTTTTCCAAAAAGCTATCTCTTTCTTTGAGCTTATAGACATGTCGACCCTCTTCAATGGATTAAAAATTTATATTTACACTATTCAAATCAATACTAACAATAAAAATTGACCCTCTGTTTTAATGTGGAAAAAGAACAGTCGGAAGGGAACATGTTTCGTACACCGCAGCAATACCGCACTTTCCTCACTGTCCTCATGACATATACCTTGGATCTGGTGGGATTCTCGATCGTATTTCCGGTTCTAGCTCCCTTATTGCTCAATCCCCATCTTCATTTTTTTTCATCAGGAGTTGCTGAGGAGACAAGAACAACGATCTTAGGACTGTTATTTGCCATCTTTGGCTTAGCTCAATTCTTTGGAGCACCGATTGCCGGTGCCTTGGCAGACCATTTTGGCAGATACAAAGTATTCTTAGGATCAATAGCGCTCAGCATTGTTGGCTATGCCTTGATGGCGGTAAGCGTGGCTGAGCAAAGTCTTATGGGATTGTTTATCGGCCGTATTGTCACAGGTTTATGTTCCGGTAATTTTTCCCTTGCGCAATCGGCAACGGCAGATCTGACTGATAGAGAACATCGAAGTAAGGCTTTTGGAGTGTTGCTCAGTGTGGGAGGACTTGGGTTTGTGATCGGCCCTTGGATCGGAGGCAAGCTGGCAAATCCGGCATGGCTATCGGGATCGGGAGCATTTATTTTTGCTGCAATCGCTGCATTGATCAACCTTCTTATTGTGTTTTTTTTCTATGTGGAAACTTGGAAGCCTAAAAGAGCACACGCCAACAAGAAGTTATCCGACACCTTTAAAGATCTAAAACTTGTTTTCCATCTTAAAACTGTGCGTACTCTACTGATTGCCTATCTGCTTTTTTCCATCGGTTGGGCCTTTTTTCTGATCTTCTCACCGACATTTTTAGTGCAGAAGTTTTCACTGGGTGCAAGTCAAATTGGCGATATTTTTGCTTACATGGCGCTCGTTTGGTTTTTTGTCGCCATGTTTTTAAATAAAGAGCTCTTGGGACGTTTTAGCTTACGCAGTCTGATCCTGACCGGTATTTTGATTGCCGCAATCGGTGTTGCTCTTTACGCAACACCTAACCACTTATGGCCATATTGGATCATCATCCCCATTGCATTGACAGGAGGGGCACTTGCGTGGGTGAATCTAGGATCGATCCTCTCCCTGACAGCCTCCAAAGACATGCAGGGCAGGGCGCTCGGGGCTAGCGGCTCGATGTGGTCGATTGGGCAAATTGTAGGCCCCCTTGCAGCAGGTCCTCTTGCCGGCTGGAATATCTACTCTCCGCTTCTTGTCGGTTCCCTAGTTCTTTTGGCTGCATTTCTTTATTTTCTCTTTGCTTATTGCCGCAAGAAATCATTCTGACTGGACTTTAGCCATTGGAGCGGGGCGATTTTCCCAGATAGCATCCCCCAGGCAGGAGGAATTTTGTAATGGTGGCATATTCAAGCCTACCATTACAAAATTTCCCTTGCCTGCGGGCGCTATCTAGAAAAATCGCCCCGCTCCAATGGCTAAAGTCCAGTCTGATTTTTAAGCCCAATCACAAGAGGTGCTGCATCCGTGTGGCAAGAAGAACCGTACTTCCCTTGCTGCCTACCATGAGCTCGGTAATGGAGAAAGTCGCAGAAATGGTAATAGAGTTTAATCAGATTTTTAACCGAATGCGCCTCAAATTGAAACCGGAACTTCCCCTCTCTATCCATCCAAAATAACAGCTCTCCAAAAAGAGGAGTTTCCAATCCATAAGAGGTTCCTGGAAGAGATGGATGGGAACTGACTCTAGATTTGGCTCCCGGGGTGTTCTTGAGCTGTTGGAATAAATGCTCACCATCATCCAAAATGACGGCGTTTGCGCCCATCATCAATTTTCTTAAATGCGTACATATGGCAGGGTGAATGAGAAGATCAACCACGGATTGAGGAGCGAGAGTTGGATTTTTGGCTAAGAGGCGCTGGATCACTTTTTTTGTATCGGCATCATCTTCCAAGCTTAAAGATTGGCGGAGTCTCTCTTCTGCTTTGAGAGTGCTGTTCAACTGGAGAATCTTATCTGCAATACGCCGGATGATCTTTAAAAGATCCTTAGCTGTTCCTAAAAAAAATAAAGCCCCTTTTGCGTAAAGGCGCGTGAAAAAGGGGGGGCGCGGGGGCGGAGGTGAAATTTTATCGTTTAATGAGAAATTAGCTCTTAATCCTTTGCCTGTAACTAAGATATTTTCTGCGCTCTTTGCAACCTTTACTACCTTAACTTTTGAATCGGGAGAAACCAAGGTCCAATTGGGCTTCTTTTTTTTCATTTCAAGAAGGTGAGTCATCCCCCTTCTTGCATAAAGAGGGTAAGAAATCGATTTTCCGTCTGGCTTTTGTACTTCAAGCAATGTATGCAGATTGCGCTCGTTAAGTCCTTTGAATGAAAAATTGCGCAGTACGGCAGGAAAAACACCCTCTTTTGTTTGCACAAACCCATGATAATCCTGCGCAATCTGTGGCCCCAGCTGTAGTCCCAAACCACGCTCTTCTTCAGGCAAAAAGGCGGCAGCTGGAATGTTGTGGTTTGTACGCTCAAAACTCCATGTTTTTGCATAAATCATCTTATGATAATATCCTGCATATCCGTGGCTATCTGTTCCTTCTACCCTCAGTTGTCTTTGATTCTGTCCTCTGCCTGTCTGTGTAATGGTGATCTGTTTTGTCAAGTGCGCTCGCCCCTCAAGAACAATACTGGGTTGTTCCAACCAATCCTCTCCTGGGAGAATACGCACTAGTGGCGTCGTGTTATTCCGATCATAGGTAGCAGGTAGGAAAGGATTGGCCTCAATGCTATCGAAGTCTGCATAACGGGTGTACATCTTATGGATCTCTTTCCCCTCTGCATCTTTTGCACGCTGAATCAAGAAAAGGGTGGATCCGCTGGCATCCATGCTCTCTGCAATAAACCTCCCTTCTTGGGGAGCTGTGAGCTCATTATGAAATTGGTTGGATAGCCGTGGATCTGCAAATAAAATGCGCGTCCCCGATGGGTCAAGTTGATACACGGTAGTCACTCCAATAAAGGGACGGGGATGTTTTTTACCTGCAGTATCTGTGTAGTAAAGAGTATCGCCCTTATGCGACATAGCAATACTGCGCGCCCCTTCCATGGGATAGAGCCCCGCAGGTTTAAAGAAATTGACAATAGGGGCAACTAGGTCCATATTGAACCAATCCTTTTGCCACTTCAGCTTAAAGGAGGTCACCTCCCAGCTATTTTCGGTGAAATGAAAATCGATTGCATTTGTCTTGGCATAATGCACTCGTCTATTCTGATCCAGGACAATTAAATTGTCTCCGTCAGCGCTGATATAAGTGGCAGTTTTTGCAAAGGGGATCTCTTTCCAGTCAGAGGTTTGCGAGGTTCTCATCGGTTTAAAATAAACTTTGCCTTCCCGAATGATGTAATAAAATTTGTGATCAAATGTCTCTGTTGCTGTTTTGATAAAAATATCCGGAAAAGGAGAAATTTTTTTATTAGTCAATTCTACTTTTACTGGAAAAGAAAAAAAACTAGCTATTTTTCGAAATGGATAGGAAATAAAAGAACTAATTTTTCTTATAGTCTCAGAAAAATTCCAAACACAATTAACGACGTTATTTTGTTCGGGAAGCTCTGGATAGGGGCGCAAGGGGCAATCTAAAGAAGAACAAAAATCAATAGAGCTGTTCGACATAATAACCTTGAATTAACTTATCGAAACATAATTATAATAAAACTGAAGAATTAGATCAATTAAAACGATTTGCCTAAAGATTGTCCAATCAGACCGCGAACTTCCATTTTTTTTGAAGAAAAAAGGATAAGATCGGGATCAAAAATAATTTTGCCAGGCTCAAAAAGAAGAATCAGGCAAGAACCGCCAAAAGAAAAATACCCCTTTTCATCCCCCTTATTGCAGAAGGTTCCCGGTATAAAGGTCTGATGAATACTTCCGACATAAGTTGCACCCACTTCGATGTAGAGAATATTGCCAAACTCTTTTGTCTGCAGAGAGGTGATCATCCGTTTATTTTCACTTAAAATCTCGATATTGCGCTTGAGGGCAATCGGATTGACAGAATAAAGGGGGCCATTGATTAGCTCTGCTCTTCCAGGGGTACAGTCGCAAGGAAAATGGAAACGGTGATAGTCGACAGGACACAGGCGCGCAATCACCATAGCCCCGCCTATATAGCGCTCTGCTAAAGAGGCATTTTGCAGCAAATTCTTAAGAGAAAATTTCTTCCCCTTTACCCAAAATCCATCTGCTTCATCTATCTTAGGAAAAACCAAATAACGCGCATCTGCAGGCATGATTGCCACATCATTTCCTAATGCCAAGGGACGGCATTGGGGTTTTAAGCGTCGAATAAAAAAGTCATTAAAAGAAGCAAATGAGTCTGGCTGAGCCAAGAATTCAGAGGGGTCGATGGAAAATGAGGCAATGAAAGGCTTTACCTTAAAACGACTCATTGCGCTTGCTTGAAAACACCCATAGAGATAGGAGAGAAAGGGAATTTGAGAGAAAAGCGGTAAAAGAAAAGAAGAGAAACACTTAGCAAAAAATCCATTGCCATACAGCATTTCTAGAAAGAAGCGTCCATACACCTTCTCCTTCTCTTCTTTTTGAGCTTTCCTGTCGAAATAAATAATATCTGTCATGGCCTTGTCACGGCGGTTTTTCCTGCAATCGAGGAAAAGAATGTTAGCTCATCTAGATAATCTTTAGCAAAGAGATGTTCAAGATGGTTAGCCGTTACCATTTCATAAATTTGCCGCGCAGTGCGCACCATTCGACCCGCATGCGCCTTGGTTTGGTTGCCTTGGACAAACTCCTCCCGTTGCTTTTTGAATTGAAGCATCGTAACTCTAAGCTGCTTTTGGGTTTCCAACTGGGTTGTTGTCGCGACGATCAATTGATCAATCACTTTCATCTCATCATCTTCAGCAAGCGGAAGGCTGACATCCATAAGGGAAGATTGAGGGATGAGCAGCGTCCGATTCTCGCCGTTGCAAAATGGAGCAAAATACAGGAGAAAAAGAGCAAATAAGGTAAGTCGATTCATAGACAATTTGAAGGTCTTTGGTTACAGGGGGAATTGCAAAACTCAATCGGCAGCAGAATGACCCCATTTGGGCCGCGAAGCCAGCTTTGCAATTCCCTCTACAGCTGTCATCATCTGGACTTTAGCCATTGGAGCAGAGCGATTTTTCTAGATAGCGCCCGCAGGCAGCGGGAATTTTGTAATGGTAGGCTTGAATATGCCACCATTACAAAATTCCCCCTGCAAGGGGGATGCTATCTGGGAAAAGCGCTCCGCTCCAATGGCTAAAGTCCAGATCATTAACCATACGGAAAAAAGCCGTTTGTTGTCAAAAGATTGAAAAACCTATTATGTATTTTTTTATTTCTCGAATAATTAAATTTAAAAATTGACCAAGACGCGCGGATACCTTAAAATTCAAAGGAATTTTTCGGAAGAAACTCCCAAAATTCATTAAAAAGCAGGTGACTTATGAAGACAGTAAAAGGAACAGCGGGTCTTATTCTTGAAGAAAATTCCCCCAGGAAAGAAACAGAGCGTCTTGTTCCTATAGAAAATCCCCGTAAAGCCTCCTATTGCAAAATTACTTGCCGCGACGTCCTCATGTTCTGCGCTGAGGGGGCTGCGACCACAGCTACTGTTGCCTCATTTGTTCTTATAAAAAATAATTACTGGGTAGCTGGACTATTTGCCGGTGTTGATCTTGCGTTATTTGTTGTCCATGGTTGCTGGAGAAGGGATGCAAATCTTGCTGATTTGCATAGATCAACAACAGTTCTGGCAAAAACCACAGTTGAGGTCCAGGACACCGCAAACAGAACTGAAGAGGCTCTTAAAAATCTTACAAATGCAAACACCCAACTCGAAAAAGACAAGCAAGAAATCCTAGAGGCAAAAAATGAGTTTGAAAAGTCCAACATACAGTTAAAGACCCAAGTAGAGGAATACGTCGAAGAAAATAAGCAACTAAAATTAGCTAATGAAGACCTATCAAAACAAGTTCTCCAATTTAAGATACAAACGCAGAAGTTGCAAGAGAGCGTGGCCTCTATCAACAAACACCTCACAAAATTTCAGGAGACAAACGCTTCTCTCACAACAGATGTGCGACAAGTCAACGATGTTGTCATCGAACTTGGCAAAGAAGAGAGTGATCTAAAGGTTGATATCGGGGAAGTTGATGCAGAGATTGGCAAAGAAATCTCCTCCCTTGCAACACAGGTCAATTTAACGCAGAAGACAGGAAAAGAACTCTTAGGGGTATTTGCCAACAAAATCAATCAATTGCAAAAGCAAATTGAGGAGTTTAAATCGACAGAGAATAAGGTCAATCTGGATGAGCAAGAAATCAAGAAGTGGACACAGCAGCTCGAGCTAATTGAAGGAAAAGTTGAAGAAGCGGAAAAAGCCCTAGAGAAACGCAAAACTGAATTCGAAAAGATCAATGAGGAGATCTCAAAAGCTCAGCTTTTGCTCAATGACACCCTGCTAAAATTATCTCAAACAGATTCAAAACTATCCAATGATAATAGTGGTCTTACAAAGATCTCAGATCAATTAAGTGAAACTGCAACACACTTCGATGCGCTAGGCACCAAATTAACCAATGATATTAAGTTCCTGAATACAGTCAGCAATAAAACCCAAGAGCAAAAAAAAGAAATTGATAACCTGTGAGGTCCAAATGAATATTTCATCGATTCAATCTTCAATAAAGTTCCAAGAGACCCTCTATTCTCTGATTCCTTCAGTAAAGCTCCCCCTTAATCCTTTTGACTCTAAATTTTCTTTAAGCTTTAAAGACAGTCTTGTCATCGCGGGAATTGTTCTTGCAGTAGGGAGTGCTGTTGCTGCAGTTTTCCTAAAGCTGTTTGCTGCTGCGATCTCTTTCTTTGTACTAGGGATCCTTCTTACGTTTACCCTCTCCTTTGTCCGTGATTTTAATGATGGGATTGGGCTTGACAAGACTGTTCAGACACTCAAACAGGAAAATCAACAGCTGCAAACAACTCAGAAAAAAATGCAAGCAGTTACAGACCGGCTCCTAAAACAATACAAGGAAGTTCAAGGGATCAATATCCAATTAAACCAGACAATCACAGCAATACGGGCAAATACTCAACGTCTAGAAAATGCCAATACCACTCTTACAGAGAGCAATCAACGCATTACAGCTAATCTAAATCAGCTAGAACAAAACAACAGAAACCTAACTGAGCGCGTTGCACAACTCCAAAAGGCAATCCCCATCCTAAAAACCCAAGTTGCAGCCTTTGCCGACCAAAACATTGCTCTTGGCAAAAACTTAAATGTTTTAGATGTTGAAAAGGCCGGAGTGGACCAAGAAACAAAACTATTGGCATCTAAAGTCAAAGATTTCGATATGACCTTCGACAAAGATGTGAAAGATCTCTCTGAAGAGATCCATCGAGCCCAAGCGATTTCCTCATCCCTGTTTACTTCCCTAAATGATCAGAAAAAGAGTCTCGATGTACAAGTTAATTTATTCACTGCAAGCGTTGGGAACTTGCAAAAACTTGAAGAAACTCTAAAACAGCGCACTCAAGAACTCAATTCCCTGGAGAATCGCGCTGCTACAAGAACAGGTGAGCTAGAGAAAATTGAAAAACAGATGGAGGAAGCACAAAGCAAACTCGATCAAACAAAAAACGCCTATGACAACGAAGCAAAAACATTGAAAGAAATTCAAGAGAACATCGCTCAAGAGGAACCAAAGTTGGAGAGAGTTAAAAACCAATTATCGACATTCCTTGAAAAGCTGCAAAATGCAGAGAACGAGGTTCAGAAAAAAATTAAGAGCTTAGAGGAAGAACAACAAAACACTCTCAATGCCATAAACGAAAAAATTGCTAAAAAAATAGAAGAAGCTAAGCAGAAAAAACAAGAACTTGCAGGGCTTGTTACAGAAATAAGCACAAAAAAAGAAGAAGTTGAGAAGAAAAAACAAGAACTTGCAGAGCTTGATGAACAGATAAATACAAAAACAAAGTCGCTTCAAGAAATAAATAACTAACTCGAGCAGAATTAACATCGCACCTATCCCAGTAAAGTTTTTACTGGGATAGGTTCTCAGTGCTATAATGGATTCGACTCCAAATTCACCGGTCTATACCGGTGCTACTTCAAACGTATCTGTAATTTCTGTTTTAACGGCCCCCTTTTCCCTTCCTCCAAACAGGGTCTTATTACTTCGAATAATGTCCCTGTTTGGGTGAAGGAAAAATGGTCGCGTTAAAACAAAAATTACAGGTACGTTTGAAGTAGCACCGGTATAGACCAGTTTTTTTAAAATAAAAAATAGCAAAGCGAGATTCAGTCCTGTTCTAAAAATTACAAACATAATATAATCTAAAGTCTTGGCAAGCATTATATCCAGAGGAAACCCTCATGTTCGCATTTGTTAAAAAGCTTTTTGGTACAGCTCAAGGCCGCCTACTCAAAAAATATGGCAAAATTGTCGCAGAGGTCAATCGGTGGGAGGAGAAATTCCAATCCCTTTCCGATGCAGAACTGCGCAATAAAACAACGGAATTTCGCGATCGCCTTAAAAACGGCGAGCCGTTGGATAAACTCCTGCCAGAGGGCTATGCTGCCGTCAAGAGTGCTTGCCGCAGGCTCTGTGGGACAGAGGTTGAATTCTCCGGGTATAATCAAAAATGGGACATGATCCCCTATGATGTTCAGATCTTAGGCGGTATCGCTATGCACTATGGCGCCATTGCAGAGATGCAAACAGGCGAGGGGAAAACCCTCACAGCCTCGATGCCCCTCTACCTCAATGCACTCACAGGAAAGCCGGTTCACCTGGTCACTGTTAACGATTACCTTGCTAAGCGCGACTGTGAATGGATCGGCGCTATCTTTCGATTCCTTGGGCTTACTGTTGAATCTTTGATCAATTCAACTCCTCAGCACCTGCGCAAAACCGTCTATGAGGCAGATATCGTGTATGGAACAGCGTCTGAATTTGGTTTCGACTACCTGCGCGATAACTCAATGGCTCAGAGCAAAGAAGATCAGTGCCAACGCGGCTATTATTTTGCTATTGTCGATGAAGTGGATTCGATTCTCATCGATGAAGCGCGTACCCCGCTCATCATCTCCGGCCCATCAGCTACTTCCCGCCAAATGTACGATACACTGAAGAATGATGTGGCAAACCTTGTCAAACACCAGCGCGATTTGTGCAATAAGCTTGCCAGCGATGCGCGTAAGGTTTTGGAAAAATTGGGAAGCCTCGACGAAGAAGCTTCAACTGAGCGCAAGCTGACTAAAGAGCAGGAAAATGAAGAAAAAGAAGCTCTTTGTAAACTTTGGCTTGCCAGCAAAGGGACACCGCATAACAAACTCATCAAAAGAATCCGGGAAAACCCCACATTGAGAGCCCAAATCGAAAAATGGGACACCTACTTCTATGGAGATGCCAATAAAGAAGAGCGCGCCAAAACTCTCTCGGAGCTCTTTATCATCGTCGATGAGCGCGCAAGCGACTTTGAGCTCACCGACAAAGGGATCCACCAATGGTTTGAAAATAACAAAGAAAAAGCCACATCCGATGACTTTGTCATGCTCGATCTCGGCCATGAATACGCAAAAATCGATGAGAACCCCGAATTTTCCGAGCAAGAAAAACTCCAGCAGAAAGTGCACTTGCGCGAAGAAGACTCCCGCCGCAAAGAGCGCACCCACAATTTAAGACAGCTTCTGCGGGCCCATCTGATGATGGAAAAAGATGTCGATTATATCGTTGCTGAAGAAAAAATCATCATCATCGATGAGAATACGGGCCGCCCTCAACCTGGCCGCCGCTTCTCAGACGGCTTGCACCAAGCGATCGAGGCCAAAGAAGGCGTTGCCATCCAGGGGGAAACCCAGACATACGCTACCATCACCCTGCAGAATTATTTCCGCCTCTATACCAAGCTTGCGGGCATGACCGGCACTGCAATGACAGAGGCCAATGAATTTAAAGAGATTTATAAACTCGAAGTTCTTGCTATTCCTACCCACAACAAGGGACAGCGTGTCGATAAGGACGACGAGATTTACATGACAGAGCGGGAAAAATACAACGCGATCCTCAAAGACGTCCAGGAAACCCATAAACTTGGCCGGCCCATCCTGATCGGTACCGAATCGGTCGAGGTATCTGAGAAACTCTCCCGCATCCTCAAGCAAAACAAGCTCGAGCACACTGTGCTTAACGCCAAGAATCATGTCAGTGAAGCGGAAATTATCGCCGATGCAGGATCTCCCAATGCCATCACCGTTGCCACCAACATGGCAGGCCGCGGTACTGACATTAAACTCAAACCAGGTGTTGCAAGCTTAGGCGGACTCCATGTCATTGGCACAACACGCCACCAATCCCGCCGGATCGATAGACAGCTGCGCGGCCGTTGCGCGCGCCAAGGAGATCCAGGAACATCCAAATTTTATGTTTCCTTTGAAGATCAACTGATGCGACTCTTCACATCGCCGCGCATCACAGCCTTTCTCCAGAGGTTCCGCCCCCCTGAAGGAGAGGCCATCTCAGCCAAGGTCCTCAACAAATCGATCGAGACGGCGCAAAAAAGAGTAGAGCAGCGCAATTACACCATGCGCAAGCACACCCTTGAATATGACGATGTGATGAACAAACAGAGAACCGAGATCTACTCTTTCCGGAACGAAGTGCTCCACATTAATGATACTCTCTCACTTGCCCGTGAAATCCTCGATGAGATCTGTTCACAAATGTGCCATCAATTTTTCACCTCGCGCAGCGAAAATGGAGGATGGAATCCTGAAGGGTACCGCCAGTGGCTGGTCGAACACTTCCCCCTGACCTTTGCGCCCAATGAATTCGATGACGACTATCTCAAAGTAGAAGACATTGAAAAACTAGCCTCTGGTAAGGTACTTACCGCCTTTGACCACAAACTCTCCCATGAAGCTCAAAAAATTGCGACCGCTCAAAACATGTTTGCCAACCAACCTCCAAGCAGGATGAACCCAGAAGAGATTTTAAGTGAGGTTATCCGCAGCCTCCTCGTCCGCAACATCGATAGGCTCTGGCAAGAGCACCTCCTGCACATCGACCACTTGCGCACAGAAGTGCATATCCGCTCTGTTGGTCAAAAAGATCCCCTTCTTGAATTCAAACATGAGGCATTTGCCCTCTTCGACTCACTCACCTTAAGGATGAAACAAGAAATCGCCCATGCTCTCTTCAAGTTCGAGATGGTCGTCCCTGAACCACCGGTACCCCCGCAGATTCAGCCTCGCCGCCGTCCCCTGATCGATCTCTCACTGATGCCCGAGCTTGAGAAACTTGAATCTATTCAAGAAGTAGACCAGGCTGGAGAGCCAGTATGGAACTAGAACAAACGCCCACAGAGAAAATTCAGTTCTCCGATTTTTTAAAAGTTGACATTCGCGTCGGCACAATCGTTGCCGTTGAAGACTATCCAGAAGCGCGCAAACCCGCCTATAAATTGGAGATCGACTTTGGAGAGTTAGGTAAAAAGCGCTCATCGGCGCAAATTACCCACCACTACAAAAAGGAAGATCTAATCGGCAAGCAAATCATTGCCGTTGTCAACTTCCCCCCCAAACAAATTGGCAAATTCATGTCTGAGGTCCTGACCTTGGGTCTTGCCGACGCGGAGGACAGGGTTGTGCTTGTTGAACCTACGGTGGGCATTCCCAACGGCTCTAGGTTGTTTTAGGCTGCAAAGATATCCCGGGATTTTTCCTTTTCAGACCAAAGAACCGTCTTTAAGTTGTAGTTTTCGAATGCCTCAATTGCATTTGATGAAACAGCTTTAGCAGAGTCATTGATTAAAGCTACTAATGTAGATTCTGGACGAACATCTCTAGTATCGAGCCATTTGAATACAGCATCTTGAACTGTTTGCTTTGAGGGGTTATTAATGGTTTGAATCAATCTTTCCGGAAAATTTTCTGATTTTGGTATCGCAAAATCAAACCTATGATTGAACCCGCTTTTTCCTGAAAAATTCACCATCGGAATATATCGCACATGAGATAAATCTAACCAGTGCGTCACATCCTCAACAAATAAGTTCTTCACTTCTGATCGTGCAAGACAAAAAAGATCATTTACAGCAAGCATCGCTTGAATCAAATTGTGTTTCTTAAATGGAAAATCCTGCATCGAGGAATGCACTATTAGGTGCTGATTCTTTTCATCAAGCTGAACTCCAAAACTATTCAAAATCGTTGTAAGCAGGTCTTTGCGTCGCCGCGTTGTAAGGTCACACCCTGAACTGTTCAAGTCATCGAGTATATAACCATCATCTGTTAATAGAAAATTTGCACCCTCTCTTCTAAGGTATATCTGTAAACAGTCATTGTGCCGATCCAAATAAGGGGTGGTAATTTCAATCCACTCGTCATTAACCTCTTTGAGAAAAGTTTTGTCTTTTAGCCAGTTGAAATACTGCTTTAAGAGAGCTTCACTGTCTTTTTTTAAATTCATATGATTGATTCCCTTTCAATATAGGGTTTCTCTATGATATTACAATAGTTCATAAACTGTTAAAGAGTTAACGAAATATCAGCTGGGTTAGTAAAGAAATTAGGTATGGGATAAGCCCATCTATCTCCAAAACCTTCTCGATAGAGATGAAGATGCGGACAAAAAATCTCCTTTCCATCTGGATTGCGGTGGGGAGGTCCACCCAAATCTAACCTAGCTAAAATTATCCCCTTCCTCACCCTTGTCTGAAAAGTGTTTTTTTTCAATTCTATACCGGTGCTACTTCAAACGTACCTGTAATTTTTGCTTTAACGCGACCATTTTTCCTTTCCCCAAACAGGGACATTATTCGAAGTAATAAGGCCCTGTTTGGGGGAAGGGAAAAGGGGGCCGTTAAAACAGAAATTACAGGCACGTTTGAAGTAGCACCGGTATATACTGCTACGCCTAATATCTAAGCTGAAATCAATTCCTTGGATCTGAGTTTTTAGGGGAATATTCAAAAGACCCCCTTGTTCAGGAAAGATATATTTCATATCGTCGATCCGATATTTCTTTTCCTTAAAAAATTGATCTGCTTCGCTCTGCGATATCTGAAAATCTGACATTTGTTCTCGGGTTTGGAGATCTCCAAAAATCAAACCTATTGCTTTAGGTTCAACTCGATGCTAAAAAAGTTAAACGTCGAGCGCTAGAATGTTAACCTTAAGGGAAATGAATGACAATTTATTTTTTCTCCAAAGTGGTTTATTATGCAACAACTTCAACCGGAAACCACCGTTGATTTCCTATCACTGATTCTCTATAATCCCGCTCATCTCTTTGGTTGGTTTTTTTATGTCTCAAAAAAAAGCTAACCTTGCAAGCGATCATTGGGCTCCAGCCCATCCCTTAGTCATCAATGCCATAGTTGAGGCCAATGAGGGTGATGCTCATTCAAGAAGCCTTTCAAAAAAAATGCAAAGTCTTCTGAGTTCCCAGAAGAGAACAGAGCAGTCCAATGCGCAATAGTTATTGCAACTTATCGTAGCGGATCTTATAGGTTGGATAAATTCCACCTTAAAAAAGAGATTCTATGGGAAAAATGCGTGCAGTGCAAGTTCCAGAGCCCAATATGCCTTTTGAGCTTGTGGAAAAAGAGATTCCGTCTCCCAAAAAGGGCTCTGTTCGGATTAAAGTCCAAGCCTGTGGCATTTGCCATAGCGACTCTTTTACAAAAGAGGGCAAATTTCCAGGAATTCAATACCCAAGAGTTCCAGGGCATGAAATCGCGGGCGTTATCGATGCTTTAGGAGAAGATACCGGTGATTGGAAAGTGGGTCAACGGGTCGGTATTGGCTGGCATGGGGGACACTGCAAAACGTGTTCTTCCTGCCGAAGAGGCGACTTCATCACTTGCTCAAGGCCGCAAATTCCCGGCATCTCCTATGATGGAGGATATGCAGAGTATTTAGTGGCTCCGATTGAGGCCTTAGCACTGATTCCAGAGAGTCTCTTGCCAGTTGAGGCCGGTCCCCTGATGTGTGCGGGGATTACCACTTTTAATGCTCTAAGAAATAGCGGAGCAATTGGTGGAGAGACTGTTGCCATTTTGGGAATAGGGGGCTTAGGACATCTTGCCATTCAATTTGCTGCCAAAATGGGATTTCGTACCGTAGCAATTGCAAGAGGCAAAGAAAAACAGCCTTTGTCTCAACAATTAGGCGCTCATCATTATATTGACAGTGATAGCCAAAAAGTTGGCGACGAACTCAAAAAGCTAGGTGGGGCAAAAGTCATCTTATCTACTGTCACAAACAATACAGCGATAAATGCAGCAATTGAAGGGCTTGCAGTCGATGGAAAACTTCTCATTGTTGGAATTGCGGAAAAACCTATATCGGTTCCTATACTTACGCTTGTGGGAGGGCGCCGCATGATTAAAGGTTGGCCTTGCGGTACTTCAATCGATTCTCAAGATACATTATCATTTAGCGCACTGAGCGGTGTCCGTTCGGTGAATCAAGTGTTTCCCCTTGAAAAAGCAGCCGAAGCCTATGAGCTCATGATGAGCGGAAAGGCCAAGTTTCGAGTAGTCCTTCAAATCTGAAAAAAACAGAAGTGTTTTTTTATGAGAATTATTTTAAGTTTTGCCCCTTGGATTTTGTATGGGATCCTCATCGGTTACGCACGGGTCGAGATTGCCGTGATCGCCTCTTTTGTAGCAGCATGCATTTGTGAACTTAAAGGATTAAAAAAGGGTTTCATCCTCGCTTGGGGCACTTTACTTTTTTTCCTATTTCTGCTGGGACTTGTCTTTTTCAGACCAGATAGCCTTCCGCTTCTGCATGCCTCCCTGTTTTCTAATGGCGCACTTGCCGCTATTTCCCTTTTCTCTCTTGCAATCAACAAACCTTTCACTCTGCAGTACGCACGCGAGCAGGTCGCTAAAGAGTATTGGGTTTCCCCCTTATTTATCCGCAGCAATCAAATCCTGACAGGAGTATGGGCTCTTTGTTTTTGCGCAAGTACTATAGGAAGCCTCCTACATCTCTATGCATTAATCAGCAACTCCAGCTATCAAACCCTCCTTTGGGGGCCCTTTGCTTTTGCCATTATATTTACAAGGCGATTTCCAAGCTGGTACAAACAACATAACATCGATCAAATCATCGAACGCTCGGAGAGCGTTCAGAGCACTAACCCTTTTTTACAAAATAATTTCGCCCCTGTTTCCCAAGAAATCGATGCAGCTGATTTGCCCATCATTGGGGAGCTGCCTAAAGATTTGGTGGGAATTTATATGCGCAATGGACCTAATCCTGCTTTTGCACCTTTCTCCTAAACCTATCCCTTGGATGGAGATGGAATGCTGCACGCGCTTTACATCCGCGATGGAAAAGCAAGCTATCGCAATCGCTTTGTACAAACTGATCAGCTGCGCGTTGAGAAAAGAGTCGGAAAAGCCGTCTACGGCGGCGTTGAGTGTCCCTTCATCAGAGATACAGATCTCCTATTGCCTGAAGATCCAAAAATTCCCGTAAAATTCGGAAGGTTTATCCATATCATCGGCCATGCCAATAAATATATCGCCTTCCATGAGGCCACTTCAGCCTATGAGGTCAATGCGCAACTTACTACAATTGGTGAATGGAACCCCACAAAAGCAGGTAAGGCAATTGCTGTCAACCCTCATCCCAGGCTCGATCCAGAAACGGGAGAACTTTATCTGATCTCTTACAATATTTTCCGTCCTGTGATTACCTATCACGTCTTAAATCGCGCAGGCTCCTTAGTCCACCAAGGGGAAATTGAAGTTCCTCATTGTTACATTCACGATTTTGTTCTTACAAAAAGTTATTTTGTCTTGTTCCTATGCCCCATTCTTATCGACGCCTCTGCTCGAATCAGAGGAGAGCATTTGTTTACTTGGCAGCCGGAGATGGGTACACAAATTCTCCTTGTTTCCCGAACAAACCCCTCTAATCCTCCTATTCGGATTGCCGCCGAGCCATTTTTCAATTATCACTTTGCCAATGCTTACGAACTAGATGGAAAAATCCTTATCGACTATGTCCGTTACCCTAAATTTACAATGTCGCTGAGCGACCTTGGTTCCGGCCACCTCTACCGCGCTACAATTGATGTGCGCAACAAAAGCTGCTCTCACAACCAGATCGATGATCGATCGGTGGAATTTCCCCGTATCAACGATAGCGTGAATTCTCATTCGTATCGCTATACCTACACTCCTGCTAGCCTGTCTACAGATCCCAAGAACAACGATCTTTTTAATGCTCTTGTCAAATACGATCTGCAAACTGGCAAGGCAGAAGTTCACAATTTTGGCCCAAACTACGAAATTGGCGAGGCGGTATTTGTGCCAAAAGCAAACACTCAAGGCGAAGATGATGGATATCTGATGCTATTTGCCTCCCATCGCTCAGAAAATTATCAAACTGAGTTCTTCTTGTTAGATGCAAAAAACATCTCCGACAAGCCCATCTGCCGTATCCCTCTTCCCCAGCGAGTTCCTCATGGGCTTCATGGTTCATGGATGGCAGGGCCGTGGTGAGTATTGGGATGGGGATATCCAGGCTAAAAGCTTCGGACTTCAAAATCTGCAGAGAAACTGTGAATCAACACCTCAAAAACCATTGATATAGAATGACTTCCTTTTATCCTTTCCAAGCTACCACTAATAGTGGTAATATTACCACTAAAGGTGGTAGATATGTTTGAACAGCTATTTGGGAGTCGAATCGTTGAAAAAATTCTTTTTTACATGACGGCAAACAAAAAATGCTTTGCCTCTGAACTTCGTCAATGTTTTGGGACTCCTATTTTCGGAATACAAAGGGCCCTTACTAGGTTAGAGAATCAAGGCATCCTAGTTAGCGTTATCGAAGGGAACAGCAGAATTTACCATTGGAACCCAAGGTATCCTTTCATCGAGGAATTTAAGAGGTTTATTGAGAAAGCCTATTCTGCTTTACCTGAAGAATTTAAGCAAAAATACTATGCACGAGCGATTAGAAAACGACCAAGAAAAAAAGGCAAGCCCTTATGAAGGAGTAATGGTTCATCCGCATAACCGATCCTTTTGAGCGTGAAGATGGTATAATCTGAGTTTGAAATACTCCATGTCACGGAATCCATAACTTTGACGCTTCATTGAAGTAGACATAACCCCTCATTCAATTAATTGATTCTTACATATCAATTAATTGAATTTGGTTTTTTTTGCTAGAGTGAACAAAGACGAGGTAAGCGGATGAACCGAGTAATTAATAGTAGTAGAGAAAAATACTCAGACGTGTAAAATCGTTGATGCAAAACGTATGTTTTGCCGTAGGAATGTTTCCTGCGTAAGTAGGTGATTTTTAAACACAGTTCTAAAAGCGGTCATGGTATCGGGTTATGGGTCTTAGACCGGTAC
>CAJCHM010000006.1 GCA_903970255.1 Acidobacteriota bacterium | reverse complement strand
GGCCCTGTTCACCTTTACGGTCAGTTTTCGGCCGGCTGCAAGGCGCCCATCTGCTGTATTTTTCTCCTCGGAAATAGCTGGCGCTATTCCCTCGTCAAAAACTACAGCATCTGGGGCCTTTCGCTTGGCCGAAATTCTGCCAGTAAAGGTGAACAGGGCCATGGGGTTGTGAATTGCCTTTGTGCTTATGTTTTGAACTTGTGGCGGATAAGAACATTTTTGCCCTCAAAGGCTAACCCAAGGTACAAAATACGCTCCACGCCCCGATCCTGTAATTCTAGAGCATAGTGCTTATCCTTGATTTGTTTAAGAGCAGAATTGACAGCTGTCTCCAAATCCATTTTTTTAAAAGGGCTGATTTTTTTAAATTCCATGATGATCCCCAGATCTTTTGGATTTTTAGGGATCAGCATGACGTCATACCTTCCAAGTCCGCTTTCGCGGTTAGACTTAACTTCATATGTATCCTTGAGCCCAATCAGCATTCCTAAAATAAACGCATGGTAGATTTTTTCCGATTCTTCTGCAGATACATCAAAAACACTAACGGATGAAAGGAGAAATTCTCTAAAAATCTGAGAAAAGGTATCTATGTCACCGGAAATCAGACTATTTAAAAGCAATTTGTACTTGTTTTCATTAATGCTTTTTCTAAACCAATCGAGTATTACAGATTTATATAATTCAGATATCTCGATATTTGGGATGCGCAGACGACAAGGGATGCCATAGGATGGAGCGGCGTCAATTGTCAGATAACCGCTGTATAATAGCACAGACCAAATGGTGTTGGGGCTTTTTTCAAGGTCAGGAAATATGATTCCTTCTTCGAGAGTCTTTTCGATTGTTTTTCCTTTAAGAAGATCTTCTATATCTGCTTTTAAGTCATCTGAACCCTGAGTGATAAGCTGTTTCATTAGAGCATTATCGCTTGTATTGACCCAGTAAGGGGCCAATGTGCTGTTTGCTTCAATGCATTTCAAAACAGACCAGGGATTGTAAATCCCTTCGCATGATCCAATGCGATAGCCGTCATACCATTGTCTTATTTCGGGAAGCTTAGAATGCAGTCCATACTCCTCCAATAGCTTTTCTACTTCGGTTTCCAATAATCCAAATTTGTCTCTAAAAGGCTCGTGCACTACAGTAAATGTGCTAATATTGTTTAGCCCGGAAAAAATACTCTCTTTTGCAATGCGTAAAATTCCAGTGAGAACGCCTCGTTCCAAATGAACATTATCTTTTAGTCCTCCTGATAGCCAATTTCGCAGAAAAGTAATGAATGTTTCATAATATTTTCCAACGTATGCGGTGTGAGCCGGGGCATCGTATTCATCAATGAGAACAATAACCGTTTTTTTATAATAACGGTGCAGCCATTCTGTAAGTCGAAGAAGGCTCACTGCCAAAAGAGCTTGATCAGCTTCTTTACGGATAATTTTTTGGTAATCCTCTTTTTCCTCGGGAAATAGAATGTTTCCTTCTGTAAGACATCTATGACGTTTAAATTCTTGTGAAATCAATTCCTTCATTGATTTAAAAGTTTCTTCCCAGGTTAGATATTTGACATCTTTAAATGAAATAAAAACGACAGGAAATTGCCCCTGCATCTTTCTGTATTTCTCATCCTTCCAGATATTTAGGCTTTTGAATAAATAACTCGTGTCTTCTTCCCGTTTCTCAAAGAAATATTGCAGCATGGAAAGGTTTAGGGTTTTACCAAAACGACGCATCCGAGGAATGAGCGCAACACTCGTCCCTTTGTCTATAACCTCTTGAATCAAAAGAGTTTTATCAATATAGACGCAATCAGTGTCAATTAATCTTTTAAAATCGCTGATTCCAATCGGAAGTTTTTTCCTCATAGCCCCCTCTTTTAAGACCACAGTGTATTTGATTTGAGCCAAAATGGGAACCAAATCTTGAGATTATCGGCAGAACTTCCAACCTGGTTTGGGATGATGCAATTCCCGAAAGCTTTCGACTGGGTCATTTTTGACGAAGCCTCGCAAGTACTCCCTTCCCAATGGTGGAGCGGATGCAAGTCAAGAATTCGATAGTAACCTGAATAATGGGTTTAATCCGCTCAGCATCAATCCTTTTTTGAAAGACTACCGCAGATGCAACGTCTCGATCAGTCGAGCAAGAAAAAAATTTCTTTTCGTCGCAACTCCTCTCTTTTTCATATCCTTCCCCAACCCTGAAAAAGGAGCTCATCGCCCATTTTCTCTTTGAGGATTTTTTCCTCTGTCAAGAAAAACAGGTTGAACAAAATTGGCTTCTTTAGCATTTTTTTCTCTCAAAAACATAGAATTTGGTGGTAATAATGAGTAGAGCGATTGCAGAAATAACTAGAAGCAAGAAGGGGAAAGGATCCTCTGTAGATCGGGAACAGGTTGAATTCAATAAGTTGAGGAAAAAGATTGAGGCATTGCAGAAGGAGTTGAAGAATTTCACTACCCATTTGGATGCTTGTTTGAGATTTTATCATGCACACGTTTGTCCTAAAGAAAAGGCTCTTGCGAAGGTGTTGACCGATTCTGTCAAACTTCTCTACGATTTTGCAAAGACAATGCCGAGGTTGTCTTCAAAAGAAAGGAGCACTTTGCACGAGTGGATTCTTCATGAGATCAACCAAGTTTTCAATCTGATCGGCATTTCTGATGTAGATCCTCAATTGCATCCTATTTTCGAGGAATTAAACGGTTCGAGTGCCCATGATATTGCCAATGAGGAGTTTTTTAAATTTAAAGATGAAATGATGGAGATATTCCAGAAAGAGGGTATTGACTTGGACCTTTCAGCTCTAAAAGGCACAGATAATCAGCAAGAAGTGGCGTTTAAGTTTTTTGAAGCTTTGGAAGAGGCTAAGGATAAGATGGGACCGGAAGAGAAAATACGGCCACAGTTAACGCAAAGAGAGCTTAAGCAACAGGAACAAAAAGAGATTCAGAAAAAAAGTATCGGCGCTATTTATAAACACCTGGTGAAAGCTGTCCATCCTGATTTAGAACAGGATCCCTCTTTAAAAGCCTCTAAAGAGGAGATGATGAAAAAGGTAACGGTGGCCTACGAAAACGATGATTTATATACGTTACTACAGATCGAAATGGAGTGGATGAACCGCTCTGCTAACCGTTCTACTTCTCCCGAACAGTTCAAAATATACAATGCTGTTTTAAAAGATCAGGTCGATGAGTTGCGCAACGAAATTAACGTGGTCCGACTCGATCCGAAATATTTCCCTCTGCAGCGTTTCGTCAAGGACTCCCGTTGCGATATGTCTGCTCTTCAGGATGCTTGTCAAGAGCTTGAGGGCATCAAGAATCAGATTAGAGTTGATATCCAGAAGTTAAAGGGCCCCCATGCAAAAGCCATCCTTCGCAATACGTTAATCGATCGTGACATCGTATTTTTTTAAAAATTGAGAATTGAGGGAAGTTTTTATATCGAGGGAATTGCAAAACTGGCTTCGCGCTGAAATGTGTGGCCGATCGGGGCACATACCCAAATTTGTTACCAAAGTTGTTCCTTGATCAATTCTAAAATTTATGTCAGAATTCTTGTTCAAAATGGATTGATCCAATAGGCACAGGGCTGGTTGAAAGTTGTCAAACTAATGGTGAGTTTTGGATTCTGAAACTTTGGCAGTAGAGTTAAGTCTTTCTCCTGAGGGGCAAGTCTACTTGTCTCATGATAGCTTGCTTTTTGGAGAATTGAGTAAGGTCTCAGAATTGCTCTCCCTTGATTCAGGCATGGGCCTGCTCCATTTGGGGTTGTCTGATTTTAGTTGTCCACTGAGCTCGACTTTTGTTTTCTGGCAGTCTTTTGCCAGACAACTGATCACACGAGTTTGTAAATTCCCCAAAGACTTGCAGGATCTCCCTTCTATCCCAGCTCCAGCCAGCAGCGAGCTTCAGGCTTTGCTTGCAGAGGCCCCCTTTATGCAGGGAAGGGAATATCTTAGCGAAGAGTTGTTAATCTCTATCTGGCTTCTCATTGAGAAGGGCTTTAAGAAAGAATTGGAGCGTTTTTCCGGCACTGTACAGGATTTTTTAAGCCAATATAGCGCACGTTGGAATCTTGTCGGCAGAGTGTATTTTCATCTTGCAGAAAATAAAAATAATGAACAGCATCCCTTTGCCTTTTTAGCAACTTATACAACGCAGTTATCTTCTCATTCTCAGGCACAGCATTTGCCTCTGAAACGGGCTCTACAGGAATCTGCATCGGAGAAAAACACACTACTAGCCCTTTTGACTCCGGTGCAAAAAACGGCAGAATGCAGCCCTTTTATAGCCAAACTTGTGGAATCGGGGGCGATTTTTGAGCCGGCTGCATGGAGCATTCAGCAAGCTCATCAATTTTTAATCGATATTCCTCTGATGGAAGCGGGGGGTGTTGTCGTGCGTGTGCCGAATTGGTGGACGCCCCAAAAACGGCCCAGGTTAAAGGCAGAGGTGTGCATCGGTGATAAACCGCAATCGATGCTGGGTTTGAGCAGCTTGCTGGATTTCGATGTAAAACTTAGCCTGGGCAGTGAATCTTTAACAGAAGAAGAATGGCTTGAATTGAGCAAGTCAACGGGCAATCTCATTAAAATTAAAGGGCAGTGGGTCGAAATCGACCGGGAAAAGCTCAATGCTGTACTCTCCCATTGGAATCAACTCAAAAAAGCAGCGAAGAAGGGCATATCGATGTCAGAGGCGCTGCGTTTTTTAGCAGGGGTAGAGGCTGCTGAATCGTCCGACGATACGCTTGCCGAGTGGTCGCATGTCAAACCTGGGCAGTGGCTAAAAGAGGCCCTTGAGCTCCTTCAAAACCCTCAGGAGGGGGCAGACATCAAACTGCATGCTCTTCAGGGCACTTTGCGCCCCTACCAATCCAAAGGGGTTCATTGGCTCTGGATGCTTTATCATTTAAAGCTAGGGGGATGTCTTGCAGATGATATGGGTCTTGGAAAAACCATCCAGGTACTTTCTTTGCTTTTGGCGATCAAAGAATCTTCTTCTGAAAATAAACCTCATTTGTTGGTTGTTCCAGCCTCTCTTCTTGGTAATTGGCAAAGGGAGGCAGAGCGGTTTGCTCCCTCTTTAAAAATTGCCATTGCGCACAGTTCCGTCAAGAGTGATGGGTTTGCAGGGGTGGACTTGGTCATTACGACATATGCTTTTGTACACCGTTGGGAGCATTTGAGAGAAATGCAGTGGGATCTTGTGATTCTGGATGAGGCTCAGGCGATCAAAAACCCCTCTTCTAGACAAGCGCAGGCAGTAAAAAATTTAAAGAGTCAGGTGCGCCTTGCGCTGACGGGGACCCCTGTAGAAAATCGCCTTGGCGATCTTTGGTCTCTTTTTGATTTTGTCTCTCCCGGATTGATGGGATCTAGCAAAGAGTTTTCCTCTTTTGCAAAAAAAGCGGGTAAAGAGCGCGCTGATCAAACCCGTTTTATTACGGCAATACGCAAACTTACGCAGCCCTATATCCTCAGACGGCTTAAAAGTGATAAGAGTATCATCTCCGATCTTCCCGATAAGACCGAAATGAAAACCTATTGCTCTCTTACCAAAGAACAGATTCAACTCTATCAGGGAGAAGTGGGAGATTTAATCAAAAAATTGGAAACAACAGATCGCATGCAACGTCGAGGTCTAATCCTTTCTTCATTAATGAGGCTTAAACAGATATGCAATCACCCTGCACAGGCACAGGGCTTTGGAGAATATAAGGAAGAATCTAGCGGTAAAATGATTCGGCTTGCCGAAATTTGCGAGACGATTGCAGAAAAACAAGAGCGCGTGCTCATTTTCACTCAATTTACAGAAATTATCCCCGCTCTTCACTCCTTCCTAACAAAGATCTTTGGACGAGAAGGCCTCATTCTTCATGGAGGAACTCCCATTGGAAAGCGGACTGCCCTTGTGGAAACATTTCAACAAAATCAAGGCCCTCCGTTTTTCATCCTCTCTCTAAAGGCCGGAGGGACGGGACTCACTTTGACCAAAGCTACCCATGTGATTCATTTTGATCGGTGGTGGAACCCGGCGGTAGAGAATCAGGCGACCGATCGCGCCTATCGCATTGGACAGAAACACCCTGTTTTAGTTCATCAATTCATTTGTCAGGGAACAGTTGAAGAGAAAATCGATGCACTCATCGATTCAAAAAAAAATCTATCGAAAGAATTGCTTGAAAACACAGGGGATATCTTATTAACGGAATTATCCAATGAACAGGTGGTGCAGATGGTTTCATTAGATATTCATAAAGCTCTAGGAGAAGGATAAATCGATGGGATACTATAACGGATGGGCACCTTATGTCTCTGTAGCAGAAAGAAGAAGAATCGCGGAAAAAAAAGTCCAAGACGCCAGGATAAAAGGAAAACCGATGAACCCCATTGTGCTTGTTGGAAAGGTCATCGCAAAGACATTCTGGGGCAAAGCTTGGTGTGATAATCTTGAAAATTATAGCGACTATGAAAATCGCCTTCCTCGAGGAAGAACATACGTGCGCAATGGTTCTGTCATTGATTTGCAAGTGACAAGGGGGAGTGTGCAAGCACAAGTGATGGGATCCTCCCTTTACAAAGTAAGTGTGCAGGTTACCCCCATGCCTCTCCACAAATGGAAAAGTCTTATCGATACCTGCTCTGGAAAAATCGCTTCTCTCATTGAGTTACTTCAGGGAAAATTTTCTAAGGCCGTGATGTCGATCCTGATTGCAAAAGAAGCAGAGCTTTTTCCCTCTCCTAAAGAGATCTCCATGAGCTGCAGCTGCCCTGATCATGCAGGGATGTGCAAACATATCGCAGCAGTTCTTTATGGGATTGGTGCGGCTATCGACACTCAGCCAGAGTGGTTATTTTTGCTGCGTCAGGTGGATCAGTTCGAGCTCATTGCGGCATCTGCGACAACTCAAGCCCTGATGACATCTCAACCTTCTAGCACAGCAATTGCAGAGAGCGACCTGTCCCAGCTTTTTGGCATCGAATTGGAAGGGGATGCTGTACCTGCACATGGACAAACTTCTCCTCTTGCAACGGATACAACGGCTGCAGCAAAAGTCAAGGCGGCCAAAAAACCCAAAACCTCATCGACCCTCAAGCGGAGCGCCGGCAAAGCCTCAGTGACAAAGAAGACAAAAAAATCGCGACCAACTTAACCTGGGAGCATTGCTAAAAAACAAGTGTAGGAAGAACTAGACGATGCCCTACAAGCTCAGCGGTGTTTGAGTCTTCAAAAGCATGCGTAGCTAAAAGCATGCCTTGAGCTTTTTTTAAATCACTCCAATCGATCAGGGAAGTGTATTTTTGAGCAAAGTCAAGAGATCGAATCAACGCATCGGGTCTAGCCTGATGGGTGAGGGCTTTGAGGGCTGAGAGGTAGTTATTTCTGAATATAGTAGGGATGATTATCCGCGCCTGATCTGCAGTCACAAGCTCGGCATTCATCATGATCCGCGCACATCTTCCATTGCCATCTGCGAAAGGGTGAACCTCCGCAATGAGAAACATCATATAGACGGCACGCTGAAAGGGGGTATTGAGTCCTTGGAACCATTGAAATCCTTTTCTCAAGGTCCCTTCAACAAGATCGGGCGCTACAAAAAGCGTTGAACCTGCCTGGTTTAAAACAGTTTTAAATTCTCCTGGACGCACCTCAGGACGCGCTTGCATTAAAAATGCATGGCGATGCTTTAAAATAGCTATGAGCTCATCATCGTTTTTGGGACATTTTTTCATTTCTATCGCATCAGAAGTAAGTTGATAGGTACCAAGAATATCATGTGCATCCTTAGGTCGATTTTTAGGGATTTTTCCCTGAAAGATAATTTCAGCTGCCTCTTCAATCTGAAATTCCGTCCCTTCAATGAAGTTCGAGAAATAGGCCTCAAAAAAAGGAAGAGAAGAACCCGAATGCTGTATCCATCGGTCCGGCGTACTTATAATCGCAAGTGACTCATATAATTTCTGAAAAAGATCAAGCCGTTTAGGGTCATAGGGCAAACCTTGGCGTCTGGCCACTGCCAGTGAAGAAATAAGCGGTGCATTGCGTGTTCCAAGTAATGCTCCAATTAACCCATCTAGGATTTTATATTCTTTCTCTAGCCTAAGTAACGGGGCTATTTTTTTGGCTTCATCGCGCAATTTTTGGAGCACCTCAGTTCCAGCTCCCTGCAAGAGCATTTCTAAACGCTCTTCAATTTCTTGACGGGAAAGCGTTCTCGACACATTTCCCTTGCGCATTCGTCTTGGACACAAATTTTCTAAATAGGCCCGCGCAGGACAAGACAAATAGAGAGTCTCCATAAATGGCTTGTCTTCCTCTAGTGGTCCAGCCCCCCTCCTAGGATGTATCGATAGACCTGGAAGGAAGACAGCCTTCTTTTTTTTTGAGACGATGAAAATCGATCCATCCCTAGCTGGTCGATGTTCAAGGGCCGTCCGATCCACAATCACGCTGCCAGGAAACAGCTCTTTCACAATAAACCAGGCATGTCGTTTAACAAGCAGCTCGTCTGATTCTGTTAAATTAGTTGTATAGACTTTGCTGCCCAGTTTGCGGATCCGGCCCTTTTTTAAGTCTTTTGAGACCCGAGATGCCAATTCCTTATTCGATACAAAGACCTCAGGCAAGAATATGGTCATTAAGACCCCCTTTTCCCTCATTTTAGCAACTTTTCGTGTTTTAAGCTAGCTGTTTTGCAATTTTTTAGGGTTTAAGGAGAGGGTCTGGCGATTTTTTGAGGTTGATCCCAGCGCTTTGGCTGTTTCGGCGTCTTTTGTGCGTGAGTCGTATCTTATTTCTGGTTTCCATTCTGTTACAATAGACCAATCCATAAAAAAATTCTTTTTGATTTTTCCAGCTCGATGCTCTATCTGCCCAGGTTCTTGAGGGGTATATTGCAAATCCGGTATATTGAAAACTCATCAAATAAAATAAAATAATTTTAAAGTTGAAATTAACTAAAGTTGTTTGATATCATTAGTAGATAGATTGATTTTACAACGTATAACGAATTTAGTTGACCTGTGCTTTTAAATTAATAATTTAAACAATGATTGTTATGATTTCTAATACAGATGTAATTAAAAATAATTCTGCGCACAATTGCGATCGCGGAGCCATTCCTCTGCTTGCTCAGCCCAAACCCATTTTAATTAAAATTTTCTCCTGTCTTCCATTTCAAGCATTATGCACAGTTGCACAAGTATCCAAACGATGTTATTCAATTGCTACAATTGTCAAACAAAAGACATTTGATTCTGTATTTTCCAATAGCCTGCCTCTGCCTAACGAAGCAATTACTTGTCAAACACAATTCATATCTTACCTGGGTGATGGTAAAACGACTCAGTTCAGTAATGATGAATTAACTCAGCTCAAGAGCTTACGTAAGAATTTTGATTTGGCTAACGAAATTTTTTTTAAACTCTCTCAAGATCTGTGCAGGAAATGGAGCATCGAAGGAAACAGCAAAAGTTTCGGTATTTATGCAATAGCTGTTCAAAAAGTGCTAGCATCTACAAGGGTTAATTACCACTTTAACTTCGAAAAATTTGATGATTACTCATACCTTCTTAGCGGGCTTGCAAACGTCCTTTATTGTATCGCGGTCGATGCTTTTGTTAATCAAGATGCTGAAAAAATCACATTGCAGAGTTTTGCAGATCATTCTAAGATCATGAGCAAATTATTCGGCAGGCTCGCACCAGAAGAAGTTGAGACAATGTTGCGTCGAGCTGCTCTTGCTAAACATAAAGATTCTTTTAAACAGCTCGAAAAAGAATTTGCAAAGACAGGAGAAGGCTCTAAAGTACAAGTTTATGCAATTCATCTAATAAGAGAATTGGAAACTCAGAGAAGAATGGCTGAAGCTAGACACAAAGAACTGTGCGGAGAAAAGTTTGGCGACGAAAAGGCTCTCCTTGATATTACATGGAAAAAATACGATCTGGAGAGTCAAAAACTTAAAATGATGTTTGAAGATCTTGGAGATTTTAAGGGTAATTCTTCAACTGTTAATATGCCTACAGAAGCTCTTAAACAGCATGAAGTTGTTAAGGTTGCAAAAACTGCGCACGACGACCTCGAAAAAGAACGACTAGCTCTTGAAGATAAAATATATTCTATAAATAGACAGCTCGGAGAGGAACTACTAGGGCCTACTCTGAGGAACTATAGGATAAGCAACCGTGCATTCTACAGGGAAATGCAAGTTGTTATTGATAACACTGAGACTGCTAGGAAAGTGGCTTTCAATGACATGGACGAACTACTTAGAAGAGCTGGTGCTCGTAAATTAGGGGACATCACCTATAAAAATGGGTTTTTCAACTCTGAGAGCCCAGTTGATGATAGCGAACCTGTTCAATATAATTTAAACTATATATGATGTAAGTTTTGCCGCGGGTTGTCGCCCCCTGCTCCCTCATTTCCACACTATCGGTGCAAAATTCCCCTAAGTCTTGACCTTGCCATTTTCCACCCGCAAACTTCTTTTTGCATGAAATCCCATGAAAGGGATATATACCGGTTGGGCGCCCCACATGCCCATTGGGATTGATTCAAAGCCCCGCGATTGGATTATTGGTGAAGGGATTGTATTGGAGTTTAATACTATCCCTTCAGCAATAATCCAATCGCGGGGCTTTCAATCGATCCCAATGGGCATGTGGGGCGCCCAACCGGTATTATACCGATTCCACATCACACTTGGCACCAAGGTCATCATGCGCTTAAAAGCTCCTCGCGGATTCTATCTCCTGTTCTTCACACAGCTGTGGGAGCGCTTTGGTTTTTGTACCCTGCAGACCATCATTATCTTGTACATGACGGAGGCTCTTTTGCTGAGCGATGACAGAGCCTATCTGCTCTACGGCGCTTTCAGCTCGATGCTTTTTCTAACCCCGGTTCTTGGGGGGTATATTGCAGATCGGTATTTGGGCTTCAAGAGGTCGATCATGATTGGGGGAGTCCTCATGACTCTGGGGTACCTCATCCTAGCTTTGCCTGGAAGCAGCTCCATGCTTTTGGGCTTAAGTGTAATCATTGTTGCCAATGGTCTTTTCAGGCCGACGATCTCTAGCATTGTGGGGGATCTCTATCGACCAGAAGATATAGGCCGGGAAGGGGGATTTGCCCTGTTTAATAGAGGGATGACTATCGGGTCGTTGCTGCCACCGTTATTCACTGGCTATCTGGTCAATCGGTATGGCTACAATAGCGGTTTTCTGGTTGCTAGCCTTGGAATGATAATTGGTTTTGTTACCTTTGTATTGGGAAGGTCGCGTTTGCGCTGCTCCTGTGGTGCCCTGCCTCCAACAAGCCCGCTTCATGACAGAGGTCGAGCATTGGGTTTCTACGCGTTATTTATATTAGCTTTGATAGGGTGTATTGGAGCGGCCATGTTCCTCTTTCAGTTTCCAGGAGAGACCGCTACTCTTCTTGGAGTCTTATCTTTGATCACTTTGTGTGTAATTATCCACGTTCTGCTGAAGGAAAAACATGCTCAGCGCAAAATGAGGATTGCTATCAGTGTCCTTACTCTGATTTCAGTAGGTTTTTGGGCGCTCTATAATCAAACCTACACCTCTTTGATGCTCTATGCAAATCGCAATATGGAAAATGAGTTCTTAGGGTTTGCGATCAATGCAGAGTTTACTCAGTTTTTTAATCCCTTTTTTATTCTCCTTTTCAGTCCGATTTTAAGCGGCCTGTGGAATGCATTAAGCAGAACAAAGAATGATCCTTCCCTACCCATGAAGTTTTCCATGGGGGTGTCGTTGATGGGGTGTAGCTTCTTTTTATTGGGATTGGGAGGGGTTTATTTTGGGCAAGGGGGACAGATTTCGCCAAATTGGCTGATGGGAAGTTATTTGCTCCAGACGCTAGGAGCGCTTATTCTATCTCCCATTGGGCTTGCGATGATGACTGCATTAAGCCCTAAACATTTGCTTGGTATGATGACAGGAGTTTGGTTTTTAACCCAGTCCGCTGGATTTGCTGTTGGTTCAGGGCTAAGCACATTGGCATCCCTACCTCTACAAACAAGTTTGGCAGGTTCACTTACCATTTATAATCACGCATTTTTCATCTATGGAGCAATTGCGCTTCTCCTTGCAGCTTTAAGCTTTGCTCTCATTCCCTATTTTAAAAAGTCTAGTTTTCCTACTCAAGACGTTAAAATGAGATCTTCTTCCCGTGCAGGAGCCATGTTAAAGAACCCTTTAAAGGGTTGAATGTATTGCTGGATTGGACTTGGGGTGTTCAAAAACTCTTGGATCATGTTCTTGAGATTTTCTTTAATGAAAACCTGTTTAAGCATTTCTCCAAGAACAGAGTTTAGAATTTGATCCATTGGGAGTCCCCCTTCACTGCTAACCTCCGTCAGTTCCATGCGCGGGATGCGCGGGAGTCTTTTGACTTTTCCTCCTTCTTTTCTATAGACGACATCCACATCTATGTTTGTCAAAATGATCCGATGAATCAGCAGAGAGCGATTGGAAGGGGAAGGGCTTTGAGGTTGTTTGCTTTTCTTTTTTTTACCTTGACTTTCAGACTTTGTAGTTGCTCCTATCGATTTCTGAAGGTTAGCCATGATGCGCGTCCAGTTGCCAGAGGTTCCGCTGGCAGAATCAAATTCAAGTCCTACATAGACGTTTTTTAGGTCAATCTCATCGATAACGATATGGTGATTGAGGTACCGGGTAAAAGGAGCTATGACATCCACCTCATCGACAGAAAAGGCTTTAGCAAGGAGGGAGCCGGGAGGATTTCCAATGGTGATTTTTTTTGCATCGATTTCTCCCCAGGCAATGCCAAAACTATCAATTTGTACCGGAACTTTCAATTTTTGAGAAATGCTGCTGGCGACCATATCAGGAAGTCGAGACCAATAGATAGATCCGACGACAACAGCTGCTAAGATGACAATGACAATTAGCCCTGCAAGGGTGGAGAAAAAAGTTTTCATAGGGGTCCTTGTGTAAGAGATAACTTTAAAGTATTAAAAATATTATTATGAATCAAGGCTCAAAAAAAGAGCGCTCATCATGAGCGCTCTTAATTTTTTAGAACAGATTAGTACTCAGCACCTGACATGGCTGCGGTGGCTGGCTTATCGTCTACTTCATCGGTGATGATCGCCTCTGTTGTCAGAAGCAATGCAGCAATCGATGCAGAGAGCTCGATAGAGAGGCGGGAAACCTTTGTTGGATCCACGATTCCCATCTCCAGCATGTTGCCAAATCGATCGTTCTGAGCATCCCAGCCATCATAGGTATCCATGGAGGCAATTTTTTGGACGATGATCGAACCTTCTTTGCCTGCATTTTCCGCAATCTGGCGGATGGGCCAGCTGATTGCTTTCATGATGATTTCAACGCCAACTTTTTCCCCTTCGGTAAGCGATGCAGCCAGTTTTTCAAGGACGGGCATACAGCGGATGAATGCCACGCCGCCGCCGGGAAGAATCCCTTCTTCAACAGCAGCTTTAGTTGCATGGACAGCATCATCAACTCTATCTTTTTTCTCTTTCATTTCAATCTCTGTCGCAGCACCAACTCGGATGATCCCAACGCCGCCAGCAAGCTTTGCAAGGCGCTCTTGGAGCTTTTCCCGATCGTAATCCGATGTGGATTCTTCGATCTGTCGTCGGATGAGAGCAATCCTCTCAGCGATCTCTTGCTTCTCTCCACCCCCCTCAACAAGGGTTGTGTCTTCTTTGCCAATGACGGCTTTTTTGACACGACCTAGCATTTCGATGGTGACATTCTCAAGTTTAATCCCAAGTTCTTCACTGACAAGCTCTCCACCAGTGAGGATAGCGATATCTTGGAGAACAGCTTTTCGTCTGTCGCCAAAGCCAGGAGCTTTGACAGCGCAGATTTTAAGGCCAGCGCGGAGGCGGTTGACAACAAGGGTTGCCAAAGCCTCTCCCTCGATATCCTCAGCGATGATCAGGAGCGGTCTTCCTGTCTCGGCAACTGCTTGTAGGATCGGGAGAAACTCTTTCACAGAGGCGATTTTTTTCTCATAGAGAAGAACGAAGACATCCTCAAGGACGCATTCTTGGGTTTCTGGATTTGTCATGAAGTAGGCAGAAACGTAGCCGCGATCAAAGTTCATCCCTTCGACAACATCTAACGTTGTTTCAAAACCTTTAGCTTCCTCGACAGTGATTGTTCCATCTTTACCCACTTTTTCCATCGCTTTTGCGATGATCTCGCCAATTTCCGTATCTCCATTTGCAGAGATTGTAGCCACTTGGGCGATCTCTTTGCGGTCTTGGATCGGCTTGCTCAATTTTTTGAGCTGACCAGTGATCTCTTTAACAGCTTTTTCAATCCCGCGCTTGATATCCATCGGGTTAGCCCCAGCTGCCACGTTCCTAAGACCTTCGCTATAGATTGCTTCAGCTAAGATCGTTGCGGTTGTAGTGCCATCGCCAGCCTTATCTGCTGTTTTATTGGCGACCTCTTTGACCATCTGAGCGCCCATGTTCTCGTGCTTATCTTCGAGTTCAATCTCTTTAGCAACGGTAACACCGTCCTTGGTAATCTGAGGGGAGCCATACGATTTATCGATGACGACATTGCGCCCTTTAGGGCCCAATGTCACTTTAACTGCAGAGGCCAGAGTTTTGACCCCTTTGAGGATCTTTTGACGTGCATCTTCTTTAAACTTAATATTTTTTGCTGCCATAGTCGTTTGCTCCTTAATTGATAATTGCTATGATGTCATCAGCGCGCAGGATGACGAGTTCTTCATCATCGATTGTCACCTCTTGACCAGAATATTTATCCATGAGGATCGTATCTCCTACTTGCACAGGAATGGGGATTTGCTTGCCATCGGCAGCTGTCGCTCCTGAGCCGATCGCGATCACTTTTGCAGTTTCCTGCTTTTTCTTTGCAGTATCGGGAAGGATGATGCCCCCTTTGAGAGTCTCCTTCTGTTCAGTACGCTGTACCAGGACTCGATTGCCAAGAGGCTTGAGTGTCAGTTTTTTGGCTGTTTGTTGTGCCATCTTTTTCATCTCCTTTTAAGAGTTGGTGGTTTTAAGTAGGTTGGTCAGGAATCTACACTGCCCTGGCCAACTTTTGAATAGGAAAACTACCTGTATTGTAGTATGGGCGGATATTTTTTGACAACAAAAATTAGCAAATCACGAAGATGACTGCTAAATATGTATAAAAATAATTTTTTATTCGCCACTTAGATGCGCTGAGTTCCGAAGAGGAAGACCTCCTTTTTCATCAGGGCTGACTGCCTTTTAAAAGCATCAATACTTTTTTTAATGTTATCTGATATGGGCTGTACGATGCTAAAAACGCGAATCTGACCATCTTGATGGGGTGTGCTTAACTTTGATTTATCAATTAAGGAATGTAATCCCTTTTCTAAATGGGCAATAGCGACATCAAAATGTGCTACAAAAATATCATATTCTTTTTTGTTGAGAATTCCATATGTATTAATAACAAAGGATTTATAAGTTAGAAGACATTGCGTCCATAGTTTGTCGGCATTTTTTTTGCAGTGATTTATATGTTCGGTTTGCAGAAAAATGAATTTCATCAATTTTGCATGACTTTCCACTTTTTCTGGTTCTTTTCCATTGCCTTGTAGATAGGGCAATTCGCTACTCATATCAACAACATCTCGATCGTTTTTAGTATTTATTTGGTTCATAAAACTCTTGTTTTTTATTCTTTTACATCTCAATTATGCAAATAAAATAATTATATTTCAATTAATAATATAGATTAAAATAATTTATTAACATCAGGCTCAATCCATTGGATTGACTCTTGAGTGGTAAAATCGCATAATGCGGCTTTTAAATGAGGTTAGACTATGATGATGACAGTGCAAGCCTGTATGCCGGCTGATAGAACTCAAGATCGAGCGGAAATTGACAAACAGTTTCATTGGAATGTCGAGGCTTTGTATCCCTCCTGGCAAGCCTGGAATGAGGACCTGGATCAATGGGGAAGAGAAAAGAATGACCCTCATTGGCCAGAACTTGCTCCGTTTCGTCAAAGCTGGAAGGAGAGCTCAGAAAATCTTAAAAGCCTGATTGAGCTGTGCCTGAATATCGACCGCAATCTCTCGAAACTTTTTACCTATGCACATCTTCGCCATGATGAGGATGTCGCAGAAGATACTGCAAAAAAAGCCCATTCCCGGATCGTTACGCTCCTTTACGCTTTTCGGCAGGAGACTGCATGGATTGAGCCTGCATTGCTTCAGCTAGATGAGGCGGAGTTGGCCACTCTATTAAAATCCCCCTGTTTGAAAGAGTACGCCTTTTATCTTGAAAAAATTGTCAGGATGAAAGCACATACCCTAGGTGGATCTGAAGAAGAACTCTTGGCAATGGCCGGGAAAGCACTCGAAACTGCGTCCCAGGCATTTGGCGCATTGAATAATGCCGATTTAAAGTTTCCCCCTGTCCTTGATGGAAAAGGGGAGAGCCGCGAGCTGACCCACGGAAAATATTTGTTATATTTAAGAGATAAAGATCGCACATTGCGCGAGGCGGCATTTAAGAATCTGCATCGTACCTTCTCTTCCTATGAGAACACTCTTTGCGAGCTTTTAAGCGGACAGATCCATCGCCATGTACTTGAGATGCGCGCGCGCAAATACAATTCTTGCCTTCAGGCTGCATTGTTTCCCAATCAGATCGACATAGAAGTTTATACCAGTCTCATTCAAGCTGTGCGCTCTCACTTGCCTGCTTTACATCGTTACATGCACCTTCGGAAAGAGGCGATGGGGTTGGACAAGCTCCACTTGTTTGATCTACATGTGCCCTTGGTCAGACAGGTTGATATGGGGATGTCCTATGAGGATGCGACCAAAGTGATCATCGAATCGGTTGCTCTAATGGGAGAAGATTATCAAAACGCCCTCAAACAGGGATTAACAAAGGATCGATGGGTGGACCGCTATGAAAATGCTCGTAAACGCTCGGGAGCCTATTCAAGCGGCTGTTACGATAGCATGCCCTACATTCTGATGAATTACCATGGGACATTCAATGATGTGATGACCCTTACCCATGAAGCAGGCCACAGCATGCATTCATACTTAAGCCGTCGCGGCCAGCCTTATCAGTACTCTCAATATTCGATCTTTGTGGCAGAGGTCGCATCGACATTTCATGAAGAGCTTCTTTTGCGCCATCTGCTCACCAAAGTCAAGAGCAAAGAGGAAAAAGCCTTTCTCATCAATCAAAAGCTCGATGATATGCGTGCAACGTTGATTAGACAAACGATGTTTGCAGAGTTTGAGCTCAAGATGCATCAATGGGTAGAGCAGGGGATTCCCATGACACCTTCACTTGTAAAATCGGAATACCGCAAGTTGAATGAAGAAT
The DNA here is from genome assembly GCA_903970255.1 of Acidobacteriota bacterium. Lineage (GTDB taxonomy): Bacteria > Chlamydiota > Chlamydiia > Chlamydiales > Rhabdochlamydiaceae > CAJCIW01. Next base: position 37,369 of record CAJCHM010000006.1, on the reverse strand, counting down.
ACTTTGGACCAGATGTTCATGTCGATGAAGAATCAGACATTGAATGGGCCCGCATTCCCCACTTCTACTACAATTTCTACGTTTATCAGTATGCCACAGGGATCAGTGCAGCCCATGCCCTTGTCGATAAGGTGGTCAACGGAGGAGAGAAAGAAAGGGATGATTATCTGGCCTTCCTATCCTCAGGATCTAGTAAGTATCCGATCGATGTGTTAAAGCTTGCAGGAGTAGATACGCGCACCAAAGAGCCTGTCGAATCTGCGATGCGCCATTTTAATGAGCTTGTTACAGAACTTGAACTGCTGCTTCGTTGAGAGCAAACCATGAGCAAGAAATATAAAAGTTCATTCATCGTAGCCAATGAGAAGGGGCTTCACACACGCCCCTCGACAGAGCTTGTCAAATGTGCAACATCCTTCAAATCCCAGGTGCTGCTGGTGTATCAGGAGGATACAGTCAATGCAAAGTCGTTGCTTGGTATCCTGATGCTAGCAGCTCCTCGCGGTGCTAAGATCCAAGTGATTGCAGAGGGGGAAGATGCTGAGCTTGCGGTAAATTCCATCCTCAACCTAGCAAGCGATAAGTTCCACATCAAATATTAAACTGGACTTTAGCCATTGGAGCGGGGAGCTTTTCCTAGATAGCGCCCCGCTCGAATGGCTAAAGTTCAGTTAAAACGATCATCAATTTTAACCGATATGTATCTGCCTTTGCGGGAAGCTGCTGATTCCAAATCTTCTTTAGAGATAGTGAGCTGATGACTACTCATGTGAAGAAATATTAAGCTTGGCAAAGGGAGAATCGAGTTTAGGTAGCAAGTGAGTGGGTTGTTTTCGAGATGAAGAGAGACTAAGCTTTGTAGCTTTTCAATCGATTCTGGAAAGGAGCTGAACCGATTGCTAGATAGATTAAGAAATTCTAAATTTTCTAATTTTTCCATCGATTTTGGAAGGCAATCGATTTGGTTTTTACCGATACTCAATCTTTTCAATTTTGTCATCACTCCGATCCATTGTGGGAGGGACTTGAGCTGATTATTCCAGACCTCACACTCTGTCAAATTCGTCAATTTGCAAATTGGATCTGGAAAAGTCTTGAACTGGTTATTGGAGAAAAAAAGCATTATTAAACTTTTCAGCTTACAAAAGGAGTCTGGAAAGGAATCGAGCTTATTTTCAGAGAGGTCAAGCAATTCCAAACTTTGCAATTTACCTATGGATGCTGGAAGGGATTGGAGCTTATTAGTGTCAATCCGGAGGTGCCTTAAGCGTCTGAGTTCACAAATGGATTCTGGAAGCGATGGGAGCTGATTTTGGGAGATAACAAGTGAGGTTAAATTTTGCAGTCTGCTAATCTTTTCTGGGATAGAGGTAAGCTGATTGTCCGAAGCATCAAGCCCTGTTAAATTCGTCAAATTGCAGATGGATCTTGGAAAAATACTGAACTGATTATTGGAAATAACAAGCTTTATTAAATTCTTCATCTTGGGCATCGAGTCTGGAAGAGTACTGAGCTGATTTCTATAGAGTTCAAGCTTTACCAAATTTTGCAATTTATCAATGGATGCCGGAAGAAAATCGAGCTTATTAAGACCGATATTGAGGAATTTTAAGCGTGTGAGTGCACAGATGGATTCTGGAAAAGATAGTAACTGATTTTTATTGATATCAAGAGATGTTAAATTTTGCAGCTTACCCATCTCTTCTGGAACAGAGGTGAGCTGATTGTCGCTGAGCTTAAGTTTTGTTAAATGCTCAAAAAGGGTGATTCTTCCAGATAACCGAGAAAGATCTTTCCAGGAAAGATCGAGCTCACTGATATCTTTTAAAATCCCAATATATACAGAATATTGCTTGCAAATTCGGGGGGATAAATTTTTATCAAGGTAGTTGGATTTACAGTGCCTAAAAAAATTCTCTGTCCTTTTCCGAAACTTCTTTAGTTCTTCATTGGTTTCTTCACTAACGTCTTTTTTGCAGGAGTCTGTGGCTGAATGCTTAAACCAGGAATGCTTAATTGCAACTATAGTTGGTTCTAGTGCAGAGCACACAGTAGGGATAAACTCTTCCCTTCTTCTGCAATCCTCTTCCCATGAGACGTCTTTTTTCGATAACCTCTCATAGAGCTCTGACATTTGAGGTGGCTCTGCAAGTGGATTCTTCCGAGAAGAAGTTGCATGGATCATTTAGACCCTCCAGGGTACATCATGGCAAGCAAAGATACCCCATTCGTTCCTCTTACGTCTAGTATGTTTTTTATGCAATCTAGTGTCTGACTATTAACCTGAGTAATGGGTTTAATCCGCTCAATATCAACAATCTTTGCATGATCTTGCCCTTGTTTTTCCAAAGGTATAGGGTTCTCTGCTATTACCTTTGGATAAACAAGGGCAATCTCAACCCAACTCCTTATCGATGGTACCGAAGAACCTATCAATGCTGTTGAAGAAGAAATTAAGGAAAAGGCGACTTTTAATCTACCCGTGAAGTTGCTTCAAGAGTTGGAGGATAGATGTCATGAGATCCGTAAAATGTGTGGTAGCAAGCAGATCTCAAAGACGCTCATTGTTGAAGAGGCGTTGCGCACGTTATTTGCTGAATTCGACCTGAAGAAACAAACGAGCAGGTTTTATGGTAAGCTGGTTAGCAATAAGACAGTAAAGCAATAAATGAAATAATACATCTTCTCTTCCATATCGTTTTCCCTGTTTCGTGGTAATTTTCCGCAGCAAGTTTGGACGGATCGATCGATCTAGTTGCATTAATTGTGTAAATTAACTTTTTTAGATTTTTCTTTGCTCTCTATGAAAAATATTAATAAATTCTATTTTAGTTTTTTTTAATCCGCTCACTTCTTTAGGATGCTCGGAATCTTAACATTTTCTTAATCTTTTTAGCCTGCGAGAGTATCTATGGCAACATTTAATGATTCTTCTGTGAATTTCCTTGGTTCCTCCAGGGAAGCTTTTAGGAATGGAAATCGGGGAGAAGGTTTCAAAAACTTCTGCTTAGTAAGTCCACAAGATCAACACAAAGTTTATGAACCGATATGGGTTGATAGAAACAGACCTAAGGGGAATCTAGAATTTGGCAGACAGTCGTTCCATGATACAAATGGACTATATTCCACTGTCCAAGAAAAAGCAGAAGCCATTAACAAATATCTGATAAATTTGGAGTATCTACAGAGATTAGTCGCTCAGCAGGGATATAAAGATTTTTGTTGGAGTCATAGAGATGGCTGGCAATATGCTGATAATTATGCAAATGACAATCCTCTTTCACCTGTAAAGCCCACTAGCATGAAAGAAACCGATTTCAGTGATCTCCCTAAGCCTGATTGTGGGGAAAATAATAAGAAGGCGGGGTTAATTTTTCTTGGCGTAGTAGGAGGTGGGGCGTTATTAATTGAAATATGCCATCTTATATCTCAGCTAAAAAACCTAAAAAAGTAGTTAGAGGTAGCTTATGTCTTCGATTTCTGGAAGTGTTCTATTGAGACTGCACGAACAAAATCAATGGTCAAGCGCAACACAAAAGCCTGAAATTTCCGGATGTTGGGGAAAAGTGAAGGCTGCTGTTCTGAACTTTTTTGCCAAAGTTGTTAATCTGTCCCCAGAAAACAAATTTGGCCTGGTCGTAGTTGTGGTTTTGTTTGTTTCATGCATGGCGATATATGTTCGTGATATTGTCATGGCGTTTCGTAGATGAAACATGAAATTGCCTTCAGGCTGGACGATCGTTGACAGGTGAATAGGGATTAGCCATTAAAGAAAATATTTGAATCCGTGGCAATTAAAGGCCACTGGCGTCGATTTCCCCTCTAACAACTGATGTTGTTAAAAATCTAGTTTCTAAAAAAAGAAAAAAACCGCACAGAACATTTCTATTTTCTCTCAATGCTTAAAAGAGCGAACTCCATGTCAGATTAGGCCATACCTAAAAATGGCATCCTAAAAATCTCGAGCCTTGCAGTAAGGTTGAAGTCTAATTTGCAATTTATTGACGCTAGAGAAACTGTGTACCAGTATTTGAAGTGTGGCTAAATTGAGTCCGTTAAAATTCTTTCAAATGTTTGATAGTTAAAGAATTATATATATGGTTTTGAGTGACTGAATCTTTTGCTTCCGATATCCTGTTGACAACATGTAATGCAATACATTACAATAAATGAAAGTGAGCATACTGTGGCAATTAAGAGTTTCAAGCATAAGTGGCTGAAAGAGTTTTTTGGGTCTGGTAGCAAAGCAGGCATTCAAGCAGCTCATTCAAAAAGAATTGCACGTCTTTTAGACCGCCTTAATTCTGCCACAGAGGCTAGAGACATGGATGCACCAGGGTATGACTTTCACCCATTAAAGAGGGATCTTAAAGGTTTTTACTCTGTACACCTTAACGGAAATTGGACGATTATTTTTCGCTTTGAAAATGGTGATGCCAATGACGTTGATTTAATCCATTACCACTAGGAGAAATTTATGGGAAAAGGAAGAAAGCCTACTCATCCTGGAGAGATCCTTGATGAGGATTATATCAAACCTCTTAATCTAAATTTGCAGAAACTTGCTGACAGGTTGGGAATATCCAGAAATACTTTGTTTAATATTCGATCTGGCAGGGCTAGTGTGACTCCTGCTATCGCTATTTCTTTGGGAGAGGCATTCGACACAACTCCTCAACTGTGGCTTAACTTACAACAGAATTACGACCTGTGGGTTGAGAATTGTGAGCATGTAAAGATTGATCCGATCGTTAAAAACGGCGCATTTCTTGCTATCAGGCAGAATATGGGAATTTCAAGAAGACCTACTGCTGTTTGACATCCTACCTTCCTAAGCAAGGGAGATGACCACCCCCTGTCCTTAGTGAGAAGGGGGAACCAAGGTTGGGAGGTAATCTAGAGTTTAGTTAACTTTGGCTACTGGAACAACTTCACTATAATAGCTGTTAGGCGGCTGCAACGAATAAAAAAACTTTTGGGGGTGGGTCAATTCTCAATGTCGTAAAGGGGTCAATTTCTGATGTCGCTTGACAGCAATATTGCTAATGGATTCTCCGCTATTCTTTAAAGTATATAACTGGCATCTTTGGTCTCTGGTCAAATGATGGTAGCCCTCAGGCATACGCCGCTCCTAGTGTTATTTTTGGTTAAAAAACACCATAGAAGTTCCGGCCATCTTTGACCACTTTAAATTTTAACCTACTTGTCGCACCTGGCTATTGAATGGGCCACATAATAAAATTTCAAACGGAAAAGCAGAAGGAATTAATAACAAAATTAAAACACTGAAGCGTCAAAGTTATGGATTACGTGACATGGAGTATTTCAAACTCAGGCTGTACCACCTTCACGCTCAAAAGGATCGGTTATGCGTATGAACCACAAAAGTTGACTTAAGCTTTTACTGAGGTTAATAAGTCAAGAAGCTATTCACCTCATTCTGCGACGGCAACAGCTTTTTCGAAGATCTCTTTGCGGCAGAAGACAGGAATGTTATGGAGAAGCGCAAGGGTAACGCAGTCGCTAGGTCTTGCGTCGATCTCTAAGATCGTTTTTTGATCGCCAATTGTCTGCTCAAGATAAAGCCTGGCAAAATAGATCGTATCTTCAATATCGGTGATCACAATCTGCAACGGCTTGATGTCAAGGCCTCGAAATATGGCATTGATGAGATCGTGGGTGTAGGGTCTGGGTTTATGTTCTTGTGTCAGATAAGTTTGGATATTTTTTCCAACCGATGGGTCGGTGTAAATGGCGAATTTTTTTTGCTCAGTGCCTAAGATGATCACCGTGTAAGATCTAGACTGCATGATCTTGTTAAAAGTGATAGGAACCAGTTCTATTGCCATTCTTTGATGCTCTGCTTTTAAGGTTTGACAATCACTTGTCCGTCTGCAAATCCCACAATCACTCTTCCTGCAAGGTTGAAGAAGAGACCAGTATCCACAACACCGGGAATATGGATGAGCGTTTCGTTGTCCTCTTCCGGTGACTCTATGAGTGCGTCAAAGTGGATGTCTATTATGGAGTTGCCATTATCTGTGACGTATAAACTACCGTCTGATTTTTTGCGAAACTCTCCATTGTAGCCCGCTTTGGCGATATGACTCAAAGTTGCATTTTTAGCAAAGGGGAGGATTTCGACAGGTAGCTTGCATTTGCCAAGGGTGGGGACCATTTTGCTCTCATCGACAATCACGATCATCTCACGGCTCATTGCAGCCACGATCTTTTCACGGACAAGGGCGCCGCCCCCCCCTTTGATCATCCTCTTTTGAGGATCGATCTGATCAGCGCCATCGACTGTTAAATCAACAGAGGTGACCTCATCGATATCTAACAGCGGAATACCCCCCTGTTTAGCTTGCTCCAAAGAGCGCAGAGAGCTTGCTACAGCGTGGATATTTAAACCCTCTTGGCAACGCTGGATGAGCCTTTCAATGAAATAAAAGACAGTGGTTCCTGTCCCTAAGCCAATATGCATTCCACTGCGGACAAATTCCGCAGCTTTGTATCCGACCGCTTTTTTTATCGTATCAGTAGACATAAGATGGAAAAACAGGTATATAAAATCATTTGCATTTAGATTGGATCTTTGAAAAATGATGATTACATTACAAGATATTTCTCTATATCTCCACAACCTTCTTTCTCCAGGGGAATTTACAGATTACTGCCCTAATGGAATTCAAGTCGAAGGAAAACAGCAGATTAAGCGGATCTGTTTTGCAGTCTCTGCAAGTTTGCAGACAATTGAAGAGGCCGTAAAAAGGAAAGCGGATGTGTTAATCGTCCATCATGGAATCTTTTGGAATAAGGATCCCTTGCCCATCGTTGGAACAAAGCGGGATAAATTACAGCTTTTGCTCAAAAATGAGATCTCTCTTCTTGCCTATCACCTCCCTCTTGATGCTCACCCTCGCGTTGGCAATAATTGGAAGGCAGCATTCGATCTTGGGTTGGATCAGCTTGAACTTTTTGACTCGATTGGAGTTCAAGGGAAGATGGCTCCGATGAGCGTGGATGAGTTTCGTAAAAAACTCGAAGCTTATTACGGTCATGTTGCACATGTTGCCCTTGGCGGTAAAGAAACGGTGAGTAGCGCCGCGATCATTTCTGGGAGCGCCCACCGCCAGATTGAGAGGGCGGTGGATGCAGGTGTGGATTGCTTCATTACGGGAAGTTTTGATGAACCTATTTGGGATATCGCCCATGAGCGCAAGATCAATTTTTTTGCACTTGGCCACTACTCTACAGAAAGGGTAGGGGGATTTGCCTTAATGGCAGATCTTCAAAAGCAGTTCAAGATCCCCTGCGAGTTTATCGACCTATTTAACCCATTTTAGGGCCATTACCACAAGACCTCGGAATCCATAGTAGTGCTCTTTCTTGGTAGCGCAATAGCCATAAGCAGCACTTCCTTATTTGAAAAAGAAATAGGAAAGATCGATACTTAACAAAGAAAAGTGTTTAAGCGTATCAGTCAAATAAGAGCATATTTTTTTAACTAAGGACGATTGGGTTTACTGTTTTTACCATAAATGAAAACACTAACAAAGGCTCCGACGGAAAGTAATAATGCACCCAGTCCCCAAAGGTTGTGACCTGAAAAAATGGCGGTAAAAGATCCAATTACACAAGCAGATGCAATGCAGCATGCTATAATTTGGCCCCTTTTGCCTAACTCAATTTGTGCATCCACCATTTTTGTTTCGAGGCTTCTTCGATGTTCTGCTTCAGCGTGCGGTTCTTCAAGGAATCTTTTTGATATTCCGGGAACCATCTTTTCATACAAAGCAAGATAGTCAGGCGGAGGTATTGGCCCCGAGTACATGGAAGTAAGCTGACTTGGTACATTATTTTGTGCAATCTCAGATGGAAAGCCCTTTCTTATTTGAATGGGGGGCTCTCTTTTTTGAGTCTCTATTTTTTTTCTGTTTCTAGCCCAGCCATTATTGATTTTCCTCGCTCCTTGCTATTTTTTCATTAGCATTCTGGTAATCTTCTTGAAGAGCCTTTAGGTCATTAGTTAGCCTATTCATGTCATGTTGGATACCATTTGACGACCAATCAAAATTGCTTATTGTCAGTGAGCATCCAATATCTAATACGCTTAAAAGTGCTGCGGAATAGTCGACGGGATATTTGTAAGCGTGTTTCATGAACATTCCTTGGGTTATCTTATGTTCAGCTTAACAAGAACCTATAAATGACAACAATGGAAAATAATTTATTGAGGGGTATGTGATTCTATTTGTAGAATTTCGGTGACCCTAAACTGAGAGCAATTTAAAATTTTTATTATGGTTGCAGATAAACATTTGGCAGTTGAGGCAAGAAATATTCATGAGACACTTTCCAGTATTCTGTAAGAAAACCTGGATTTTCACATAAAAAAATTTAAACATCTCCCGGTTTAGGACTACTGCTTTTTCTGCTGTTCCAGTACCCCAAGCTAGCAAGTAGAAAACACAAGGCTCCTCCCTATGCTATCAGACCCGGATGAGCGCCAACAGCAGGACCGACAAATAATGGACTCAACCCCATTGCAGCGGCGCATACCGATTGATAGACACCTAATACTTCCCCTTGAGATTCGCTGCTAGTGCGGTTGGATATAACTGTGGTGACTGTAGGGTAAGCAAAGGCCAGAGCACACAGCATCAATGGAGTAATCCGCTCAACATCAACAATCTTTGCGCTATCTTGCCCTTGTTTTTCCAAAGGTATAGGGTTCTCCGCTATTACCTTTGGAAAAACAAGGGCAATCTCATCGCAAATCTCTGTTGATGTTGAGAGAAGAAACCCATTATTCAGGTTAATATGGCCCATTTTAGCATTTCAATTGAATTTAAATTTTTACAAAGATAGGATTCGCTATTGGGATTTAATAACTCCCATTGGAGCTTCGAATGGTCTCATTGGATAAGGACAAGAAGATAAGGATTGCAGAAGAGAGTCTGAAAACTCGGAAAGCAAGGGAAAAACTCAAAAAGAAACTTGAGGCTTTTGACAGGAAAATCACTCCTCAGGCTTTAGAGAAAAAGGCAATTGAGATCCAACGCTGGATTGCACGGCATGCCTCAAATCGCGTTGTTTTAAAGAGTAAGAGCATTTCATTATTTGATGAGAATCAAAATGCTGCGGGCCTAAGTCAACGCATTAGCTTGTTGGCAGATCAAATTAAATCGGAATTTCAACTCCCCATGAGCGGTGAAGATCACTTAAAAATGTCCAAGCTTAAGCTGCTTATCACTAACGAACCTAAAGAATAGTTTTCTTAAATCCTCGGAGAGAATAAACTGGTTCACTTGACTCCACTTGATGAGGATTGCCCATGTCTAATGTGATTGAATGTTTAAAGACCCGCGGGCTTGTCGATGCGATGACAAGCGAAGAGTTGGTTAAACTTACAGAAAATCCCATCAAGCTTTATTGTGGCTTTGATCCCACTGCAGATAGCCTGCATATTGGGAACCTCGTTGGGATCATTGTGTTGAGATGGTTTCAGAAATTTGGGCATACACCGGTGGTGATTCTGGGGGGTGCGACCGGAAGAATAGGCGATCCTTCAGGCAAAAGTGTTGAACGCCCATTACTCGACACCTCAACGATTATTTATAATACCACTCGAATTCGCCGCCATTTTGAGGCGGTCCTGGATTTTTTTCATTCCAAGGCTCGTCCTGTTGTGCTCAACAATGATGAGTGGTACTCAGATTTTGCTCTGATTGATTTCTTAAGAGATGTTGGTAAGCATTTCCGCTTAGGGACTATGCTGGCTAAGGAAAGCGTGAAGAGCCGCTTGAACTCTGAAGAGGGGATTAGCTTTACCGAGTTTAGCTACCAAATACTGCAGTCCTATGATTTCTATCATCTCAACGTCAATCATGGGGTTACGCTCCAAATTGGAGGAAGCGATCAGTGGGGTAACATCACAGAGGGTGTTGACCTGATACGAAGACTGGGTGGAGGAGCGTCTTACGGTCTGACTTTTCCACTGCTCACACGCAGCGATGGCAAAAAATTTGGCAAATCTGAAACAGGAGCGATCTGGCTTGCAGCCGATCGGTGCTCTCCTTATGAGTTCTATCAGTATTTTTTCCGCATGCCCGATGCCGATGTGATCAAGATGATGAGAACGCTCACCTTCATGGACTTAAAAGAGATTGATGAGTATGAGGCCAAGATGGAGGAAAAAGATTATGTGCCAAATACCGCGCAAAAGCGCCTTGCTGAAGAAATGACACGCCTCATTCATGGTAATGAAGGTTTAGAGGTCGCTCTAAGAGTCACACAAGGAGCTGCTCCTGGAACAGAGACTGAACTGAATCCAGATACATTGCGCGAGATCGCTAAAGATATGCCAAGCTTTGAGCTTGCGCTTGCAGATCTGCTTGGACAGAAATTTGTGGATGTTGTTGTCAAAATCGGTTTCTTGCCAAGTAAAGGGGAAGCTGTCCGTTTGATTCAGAATGGGGGAGCCTATCTCAATAATGAGCGTATTGATGTTGATAATGTCAACTATCGATTGTCAAAGGATTCTTTAATCGGTGGGGAGTTCCTGCTTTTTGGATCGGGTAAGAAGAAAAAAATGATCGTCAAAGTGAAAAAATAGGCGATTCTTTTTGCCTGTTTTTTCATACTCGTTAATTTTTTTGTAAAAACCACTTGCTTGAAAATCAATGTGATACAACAATGTGCAAGTAAAAGGACAATGCTGCCCCTTTCCTCATTTGAGAGGAACAGATGTTTCTGTGCTTTCGTTTATTGATACATAAAAAAGAATGGGCGCTACAAGAGTTTATAACAAGGAGTCAAAAAATATGGCGACAATCACTAAAAAGAAATTGATTCAGGTGATTTCCCAGAATCGAGGTGTTCATCCAAATGATGTGCGCAATGTCATTCAATCTTTTTTAGACGCGATGACCGATAGTCTAGCCAAAGGGGATCGTCTTGAGTTTCGAGACTTTGGGGTTTTTGAAATTGTTGAAAGAAAGCAAAAAATTGGCAGAAACCCTAAAAATGCAGGGGTTCCCATCATCATTCCAGCACGGCTTGCGGTTAAGTTCACTCCGGGGAAAAAGATGCGCAAGCTAATTGAAAAAGAGCGCAAAGGTTCGTCTGGAAGCAGATAGTATTCATTTTATTTTTGATCTGGACTTTGGCGCTTCGGTTAAAGTCCATTCAAGAAAATATTTTTCTGTTTATAGAAAAAGATCCGTAATTCTCTTTTGAATCTCTTATATACCGGTCCTACTTGAAACGCGCCTGTAATTTCTGTTTTAACGGCCCCCTTTTCCCTTCCTACTTCGAATAATGTCCCTGTTTGGGGAAAGGAAAAATGGTCGCGTTAAAACAGAAATTACAGGTGCGTTTGAACTGGAGTTTGGGGATAGTTTTAAGCCTTGAGATTTTATCTCATTTTTACATATAATTTGAGCTTAAATTGGACTTTCGCCATTGGGGAGCAGGGCGCTTTTCCCAGATAGCATCCCCCAGGCAGGGGAAATTTTGTAATGGTGGCATATTCAAGCCTACCATTACAAAATTCCCGCTGCCTGCGGCTGCTATCTAGAAAAATCGCCCTGCTCCAATGGCTAAAGTCCAGTTAAACTGGAGTATCGAATTGGCAGCACCCAAATGGATTTTAATTGGTACATTAACGCTATTTTCAGTGATAGGCGTGGCCTCTATCGTTAAAAAAGGGGGTAAGCGTCCACAGGTTGTCGCATCTCCGGCAAAAACAGCAGCTGCAACTCCTGTCATTTCAATCCCTGTTGTATCGAAACCTCTAGTAATGGAATCTATTGCTCTCAATAAAAAAGAGGATCTTAATGCAGGGAAGAAGGAAAAAAAATCTAGCTCGAAAGGGAAAAAAAATCGGGGAAAAATGAATAAAGAGGAGGTGATGCTTCCCGCATCATCTCCTGGGTCGTTGCCGCTTGCCCGTCCCGAGGGGGTATTAAAAGATGATTTTCCCAATATCGATCGAATATTTCAGCTGTACACCACCGGATCCTCTAGATTGCCGATTGTTGAGACAATCACCTACTCTAGCACTGTGTCCTGGCTTAAAGGGCGGCCTGCTTGGATCGCCGATTATGCTACCCACTTCAATACCTCCCGCCATTTCATCGCACGCAGTTTAAACGGCAGAGCGGATTACTTTTCTCAAAAGGTCTCTGAGGGAAGTAAATTCAACGTTTTTCGCAAAGATAAAAAAATTAATTTCCACCTTCTAGTCGATGTCTCTCGTTGCAAAATGGGGTTTTACTACGTCGATTTAGACACCCATGAGCGCGTTCTGCTAAAGACCTACCGGGTTGGACTTGGTAAACTGGATCCTGCATCTCCATCAGGCACTCTAACACCTCTTGGACGCTACATTTTGGGAAACCGGGTTGCCATTTATCAACCTGGAATGATGGGATTTTATCAAGATCAGAAAGTGGAGATGGTCCGCGTTTTTGGTACACGCTGGATTCCTCTGGAGCAAGAAGGGGAAAAAACAATCCTAACTGCAAAAGGATATGGATTGCAGGGGGCACCATGGAATGTGGACGCAGCATCGGGACAGCCTATTGAGGGTCGCGAGGTTATTGGCGCATATGATAGCGATGGCTGCATTCGACTGGCTTCAGAGGATATTGAAGAACTCTATTCGATCGTTTTAACAAAACCAACCTTTGTTGAAATAGTTAAAGATTTTCATGAAGTTAAACTCCCGGGAGTGGAAGTTGCCGCTCCTTCTCGGTAAAAGAGGATAGATAAATATGAGTACGCTAGCTCACGAGAAGCAAATTTTTGAATACGAGAAAACAATTACGCTTCTTAAGGAGCAAAACAAGGGCAATGCACTTTGGACAGATGAAGAGATCGCAAAACTAGAGTCGAAGCTTCAGCAACTTAAAAGTAAAATTTATTCCGAACTCACTCCTTGGGACAGAGTAGCCATCTGCCGCCATCCTCAGCGGCCAAAAGCAATCGACTACATCCGCAATATTTGTGAAGAATTTACAGAACTCTATGGGGATCGCCTCTTTCGCGACGATCGTGCAGTGATTTGCGGGTTTGCCAAGATTGAGGGTCAAAAATTTATGGTGATTGCCCAAGAGAAGGGTTGCGACACGCAAAGTCGCTTAGAGAGAAATTTTGGCATGATGCATCCTGAGGGGTACCGGAAAGCAATGCGCTGCATGCGGCTTGCTGCCAAATTTAAAATTCCTGTGCTTTCACTAATCGATACACCAGGTGCGCATCCAGGCCTTTCTGCCGAAGAGCGGGGACAAGGCTGGGCAATTGCTCAAAATCTTTTTGAGATGGCGCGGTTGCCCACTCCGATTGTTGTTATCCTTATCGGAGAAGGGTGCTCTGGAGGAGCTTTAGGCATTGGTATCGGCGATGTCGTTGCTATGCTCGAGCATTCCTATTACTCTGTCATCTCCCCAGAAGGATGTGCTTCGATTTTGTGGCGAGATACCAATAAAAAAGAACTTGCCGCACAAACTCTAAAGATGCACGTAGAGGATTTAATGAAACTTGACATTGTCGATGCGGTCATTGATGAGCCGGCAGGGGGAGCGCATTATGATCCAGCAGAGGTTTATCGCAATGTGAAAAAATATATTGCCAGCCAGTGGAATATTTTAAAGACAATCGAGCCTCAAAACCTTATTGAGCAGCGCTACCAGAAATATCGACGGATTGGTGAATTTTCTATAGAAGAGAACCCGCCGATCGCCTAAACTACTCTAAGAGGTAGCTAGATGAAATTACTTTTACAAGCCGCTTTGCGCAACCGCAAACACCTTTCTCTCTTGATCGTCACATTTGTGACACTTCTTTGTCTTACGGTGGCATCTCAGATGGAGATGTTTGCGCTCGGTGTTCTTTCTAATAATGGCGCAGACTTCTTTACTCTTTTTTCCACAGATCAGGCGCACGATACTGTCTCTTTACATACAGTTGAAGCAAAATGGCCAGAGATCAATACAGATGGCACTGGGATCATCACCAAGCAAGAAGCCGCTGTTTATATGGCAGCCAAAGAAACTAACCCGCTCAGCTGGCTGATCAAAGAATTTAGAGAGCATTTTAAATTTACCAATAACATTAAAGCTCTGGTCATTATCCTAGCTTGCGTTGCCGTTTTTAAAGCGATCTGGCTCTTTGCCAGCCGCTATACAACGCAAATTCTATCTATTCGCGTCAGCAGAGATTTGCGCCAACAGTATTTTGAGCATATCCAATCTCTGCCCATGAGCTTTTACCAGAAACACAACATTGGATCTCTTTCCTCGCGTGTTGTAGGGGATGCTGGGCAAATCGCAGTTTCAATCAATTCTTGGATTACCAATTACCTGCAAACTCCCTTTACCATTGTCACCTGTCTTTCCATGTGCGTTTATCTTTCCTGGAAACTCTCTCTTGTGATTTTTGTAGGGGTTCCGCTCATCGTGATTCCGATTGTGTTCCTTGCGCGCAGAGTGAAAAGGGTTTCTCGCCAGCTCCAAGTCAACCAAGAGCGTTTTGCAAATGTGCTTATTGATTTTCTTGCAGGGATTCAAACTGTGAAGATCTTTGCAATGGAATCCTTTTCCTTAAAAAAATACAAAGAACAAAACGATCGGATGGCACTCCTGGAAGGTAAGACAGCCAAATACGGGTTGCTGACGCGTCCCATCCTCCATGCTATCACCACACTATGCTTAGCTAGCGTCGTCCTGTTTGGCCTTTATACAATCGGTATGAGCCTGTCCCAATTGATTGTTTTTTGCGGGCTTCTGCAGCTGGTCTATGAACCGGTGAAAAAATTTGCCGATGAAAATGCCAATATCCAGCGCGGGATCGTCGCTGCAGAGCGTATGTTTGAAGTTCTTGATTTGAAACCAGATATTGAAGATTGCAAGGGCGCAATCGAACTGACAGACTTTAAAGATAAGATTGAATTTGAGAACGTGTGGTTTCGCTACCAGGGGGAATGGATTCTCAAAGATGTTAGCTTTACAGTTAAAAAAGGGGAGACGGTAGCGATTGTTGGTCCGACAGGTGCCGGAAAATCCACAATTGTTCAACTTATCCCACGCCTATTTGAAGTGCAACAAGGGGAGATTCGGATCGATGGCAAGCCGCTCAATGCCTACACACAAAAATCGCTTCGTGAGCAGATCGCCTTTGTCTCCCAAAAACCCTTCCTCTTCCTAGATACAATCGCTGCAAATATTGCCTTTGGTAGAAATTTTTCTAGAGAGAGAATTGAAAGTGCAGCAAAACGCGCTCATGCGGAAGAGTTTATTAGCCGTCTTCCTGAAAAATATGACTCGATGCTTGCTGAAGCTGGACAAAACCTTTCAGGAGGACAGCAGCAGCGTCTTGCGATTGCAAGAGCCCTTGTGAAACAAGCTCCTGTCCTCATCCTTGATGAGGCGACATCCGCCCTCGACTCGATCAGTGAGCTGCATATCAAAAAGGCGATTGCGCGCCTGCATGGCGAGGTGACGCAAATCTTAATTGCCCATCGCCTTTCGACAATTGAGCATGCGGATAAGATCATTTATCTAGATCGCGGGGTCAAAATTGCAGAGGGTGACAAAGAAGAGCTCCTCAAGACATGCGAGCCATTCCGCCGGATGTGGGAAGCTCTCTACCATCACGATACCTATGTGCATCATGTCGAGGAATCAGAGAAGCCTGTGCTTGATGAGCCTGCCCCTGTTTTCTAAAAAGGAAAGCGGGCTATAAAAAATTATTTTGTCTGTATTTTCACCAAACCAACATTTAATCCAAAATTTTCGTTTAGATATAGTGTTGTTGCATTTAGAATCACAATAGATTTTTGTGCCAAAGAATCGATCTTTTTTTTTAATTCACTCAGTTCTTTTTTGTGTGCAGTTTTTAATTTATATTTGTCATTGATTTTTTTGAAGTCTTCTTTTAGCCAATTGACATGTTTTACATATGAAATCCCATATGATGGGTTTCGCATTATTTCATTGCTTAGCTCTGAAAGTTTTTCAACTTTTGTAGCTAAAATTGCGATATTTTGAGAAGGAGATAATTGTTTGTTGGGTAAAAAATTGGTTCCATTTATTTTTTTAACTAAATCTGTTGGGATCATAAATTAATCTTTTATCCGTTAGGTTTAAGCCAAGAACCCGAGTTTTTCAAAATTTTCTTTAAGCTCTAGGTTTTCAATTTTATCGAAAGCACCGCTTGAGGCAAGCCAAGCGATGTAATCTTTGGGAACATCGGAGAGCATTTTCCCTTGGTGTTTGCCAAAAGGCATTTTGGTAAGAATTTGGGGTTTGGCTAGGAGCTCGATGACTTTTTCCATGGATAGGTCATCGATCATAGCAGAAAAGACCTGGTGCAATATGATCACATCATCTAGGGCCCGGTGGGCTTGATTGGAAGCAAAACCATAAACTTCTCGAAGGGTTTGCAGAGTATGGCGCGGCAGATCGGAGCGGTATTTACGCGACCACTTCAAAGAGTCGATATAAGCAAAAGCTGGCATCGGAACATTGGCCCGTTTAAATTCTTGCTCCATGAATAGCTTATCAAAGGCATCGTTGTTATGTGCAATTAAGACAGTTTGTTCGGGGCAAAAAGCGAGGAACTCTTCTGCAACAATTTTAAAAGTAGGGGCATCGGCAACCATCTCATCGCTAATATGATGGATGGCAGTGGCCTCTTTTGGAATGGGACAACCGGGATTGATTAATTTACAGAATGTGCGATTCTCAACAGGGTCATAAGCTGCAAGCTCGATGATCCGATCCTTATCGTTGCGCACGCCTGTTGTCTCTGTATCGTAATAAATGGGTCGTAGGGGTTGTTTAGACATGATTTTTCCCTAAGAGAGTGTTATTGCTCCGAATATATTCGCAACGGGGGAATTTTTCTAATGAAATTTAAAGTTGTTGCATGGATTGGGAATTTAATGGTATCAATTTTTTGGATTTATTTTGAAGGATTACCATGAAAGGAATAGTCTATAGACTTTTGAGCATTACACTTGTGGCATTATCTGCGCCCTCCCTCTACTCTATAGAGAGAGAACCGATTGCTAATTATCAAGTTCTTTTTTCCCCAGAGGATCATATCGCAGATCAATTGATCTCTTTGATTGAAAAAGAGAAAAAAAGCATTAGGGCTGCCGTTTACTGCTTAATGCACCGGGGGATTTGTAATGCGCTGATCGATGCGCACAAAAGGGGAGTCAATGTTGAGGTGATTGTCGACCCTTATTCAGTTAAATCGCGCTCACCTGTGAATAAAATGGGGGCTGCCCAAATTCCTGTATTTGTTTGGGATCCCCCCACACTAGAATCAAAGAAGGGGAGGAAAACCAATAAGCGCAAACCTCTCATGCATGACAAATTTTGTGTTTTAGGGGAAGCTACAGTCTGGACAGGATCTTTTAATTTTACCTTCGAGGCGACAAATTCAAATAGAGAAAATGTGATTGTATTGGAGAGCTCTGAGGTGGCCAGAAGCTATTTAGAAGAGTTCAAGAGGCTTAAAAAACAGGGTTGTGTCCCTCTAACCGACTACCTAAAGGAAAAGGAGAAGAGTTTATAATTCTTCAGGGAATTGCAAACTCCATCGGCCTCAAAATCATCAAATTTGGGCCGCGAAGCGGGTCTGCAATTTTCTCTCTTACTTTTTCCTTCTCATTTTTTCGAAGGAGAGTTATCCTTTTCTCAATATTTTTGAATTTGGAGTTGTCGATGTTAAAATGTTTGTTTGTTGCTATCCTTGCACTGGTTGCAGTAGGAGTTGCCGGATGTTATCAGGTGCATTCGGATGACGATTTAAGAACCATCCCGGTGACCAACAACCCCAATATCGTTCCTGGTCCAGGGTCAAGAATGCCATCGATGCCGATGTAGTACGTATGTTGATTTAATTCGCACCCATAGGTTAACTTTAATTCGAATAGGGAAGCGGTCCTTTAATTCTTTTTTTACAAGTTTGAAAAAATGAAAAAACAGTCAACTGTCAAATATAATTTCCACCCTAGCGATCCTTCTCAAGTGATTGCTAAACTGGGTAAGGAAGCTTTGTTGCTCCAGCTCAAAAAGATGCTGCTGATACGCAATTTCGAGATCCGCTCTGAGGCAACATATCTGCAAGGAAAGATCGGAGGTTTCTTTCACTCCTATATGGGACAGGAAGCGGTTCAGGCTGCTGCTGTTTGTGCGATGGGAGTTGATCAATGGTGGGCAACTTCTTATCGCTGTCACGCTTTAGCTCTGCTTTTGGGAGCAACCCCTCTTGAGTTACTCTCTGAGCTTTTAGGAAAAGCCTCTGGCAATGCTGCAGGCAGAGGCGGGTCGATGCACTTTTTTACCGAAAGACTTTTAGGGGGGTTTGGAATTGTCGGCGGTCAAATTCCGATTGCAACCGGCGCTGCTTTTACAATCAATTACCTCAAATCTGTCCCCGAACTTAAAGAGCGGAAAAATTGCGATGTTGCTATTTGTTTCTTAGGCGATGGAGCGGTTGCTCAAGGCTCTTTTCATGAATCACTTAATATGGCAGCCCTTTGGAATCTGCCGTGCGTCTACGTGGTTGAAAATAACCAGTGGGGAATGGGGACGCATGTCAATCGGGCCATTAGCGTTGAACCGATAGCAGAAAATAAAGCGGCAAGCTTTGGAATGCAGGCCTATACTTTTGATGGGATGGACTTTTTCAATTGTTATTCAGGTTTTAAACATGTCTTTGAAAAGATGAAAAGCACTCCAAAGCCTGTTTTGATAGAGGTTGTTACGGAGCGTTTCCGTGGCCATTCGATTTCTGATCCTGCAAATTACAGATCCAAAGATGAACTGCAAACTTGCATGCAAAGAGATCCGCTTGTCATTATGTTTAAAAATCTCGAGAGAGCAGGCTTTCTTACCGAAGAGCAGTACCATGCAATGGATAAAGAACAAAAAGAAATTGTCATCGCAGCTTTAAAACAAGCAGAAGAGAGTTCTTGGCCAGATCCGATTACTCTTGAAGAAGATGTTTTTGCGCCATAACTTTAGGTTAAAGAAGGAGAATTCATGAGCAAGCAGTTAGTGGAGATGCGCGAGGCGATACGACAGGCAATCGATGAAGAGATGCAGCGCGATCCTACCGTTTTTGTTATGGGGGAAGAAGTAGCTGAATATAACGGCGCCTATAAAGTAACCAAGGGAATGCTCGATAAATGGGGTCCTAATCGCGTCATCGATACGCCCATTGCAGAACTTGGATTTGCAGGTCTTGCCATTGGTGCAGCAATGACCGGTTTACGCCCTGTTGTCGAGTTCATGAGCTTTAATTTTTCCTTTGTCGCATTTGATCAAATCGTTTCTAATGCAATTAAGATGCACTACATGTCGGGCAACCGCTTCTCTGTACCCATTGTATTCCGAGGCCCTAATGGTGCGGCTGCACAAGTATCCTCACAACATTCCCACTGCGTTGAAGCCATTTATGGCAACTTTCCAGGCTTAATCATTTTGGCTCCCAGCAATCCTTACGATGCCAAAGGGTTGCTCAAGTCTGCTATCCGAAATAACAATCCCGTTCTGTTTCTTGAAAGTGAGCTTTCCTATAATGATAAGATGGAAATTCCGGTCGAGGAATATCTTGTTCCCATCGGAAAAGCTCAAGTTGTTCGGGAAGGGAAGGATGTCACATTAGTTTCCCATAGCCGGATGGTTCAATTGTGCACACTTGCTGCAGATGAGCTTGCCAAAAAGGGGATCAGCATCGAGGTAATCGACCTTAGGACAGTTAAACCTCTTGATATTCCAACCGTTGTCGCATCTGTGAAAAAAACACATGCCTGCGTTCTTGTCGAAGAGGGGCACATCTTTTCTGGAATCTGTGCAGAAGTGGGTTTTCAGATCATCGAACACTGTTTTGATGATTTGGATAGTCCGCTTGTGCGCGTCTGTCAAAGAGAAACCCCAATGCCCTATTCCAAAGCATTAGAAAAAGAAACCATGCCAACCGTTGAGCGGATCATGGCCGCAATCACTCAAGTTTTAGCATAAATTAAGGATCGTCTATGCCATTTACTCTGACCATGCCGAAACTCTCTCCAACAATGGAAGAGGGAACTATTGCCAAATGGTGTAAAAAAGAAGGTGAGTTTGTCAACAGCGGCGATGTGCTCCTTCAAGTGGCAACAGACAAGGCTACTGTAGAGCACAGCGCCCTCGATGAGGGTTTTTTGCGCAAAATCCTGATTAAAGAAGGGGAATCGGCAATTGTCAACCAGGCAATTGCGATTTTCTCTGAGAAAAAGGAAGAGAGCATCGAAGGTTACAAACCAGAAGGGGACGTTCCGCCAGCCGCCCAAGTAAAACCCACTGTTGCTGAATCTATGTCAAAAGAAGGAGCCCCTGTTAAACCTGTAGTGGCTGGAGGCGCCATGGCACAGCCGGCCTTTGTCCCGGAGCCTCCTCTTGCCCACTACTCCTTTTCTGGACCCACAGGAGAGATCGAGGGACGGGTTCCAGCATCCCCCCTATCTAAGAAAATTGCCAAAGAGAAGGGGATTGATCTGTCGACCATCAAAGGGACAGGCCCCCACGGTCGTATCATGAGCCGCGATCTCGATCTAGGACAGCCTGCAACTGCTGTTACTTTTGGTAGGCGCGAAGTCCCTTCTATACCCCCTGGAACCTATGAAGAGATCCCTTTATCCCCTGTGCGTAAAATTATTGGACAGCGCCTCCAGGAGTCCAAAACATTTATCCCTCACTTCTATACGATGCAGGAAATCCAGGCCGATTCCATGGTGTCTTTACGCAAAGAGCTTTCCTCGGTTGGTCTCAAAGTCTCCTATAACGACCTTGTGCTCCGTGCAAGCGCGCTGGCCCTTAGAGATCATCCCAATATTAACTCAGGATTTAACTCTGTTAACCAGTCGATCATCCGCTTTAAGACCATTGACATTTCGGTGGCTGTAAGCGTCTCCACTGGTCTGATCACACCCATCATTCGCCATGCAGACTTTAAAAATTTAGGCCAACTCTCCTCAGAAATGAAGATGCTTGCCGCCAAAGCTCGCGATGGAAAGCTGATGCGCGAGGAGTATACCGGCGGTTCGTTTACCATTTCCAACTTGGGGATGTATGGGATTTCTGAATTTGTCGCGATCATTAACCCTCCCCAAGCTGCAATCCTTGCTGTTGGAGGGATTGAAGATCGGCCAGTTGTCAAAGAGGGACAGGTAGTGCCCGGCAAAACGATGCGACTGACCCTTTCTGCTGACCATCGGGTTTTGGATGGAGCAGACGCTGCCAAATTCCTAAAAACACTCCAGAGATACCTTGAAAATCCATCGCTCCTGTTGCTATAAAGGCAATTCCAATTGCCTCTATAACCATCTTTTTCGTCTAAAGACGATCAGAGCAAGTATAGACAGGGCAACGATCATCGAAAGAATGAATACAAAGGCATAAGTGTTCTTCATCAAAGGCAGTTCAATATTCATCCCATAAATGCTGGCAATCATTGTTGGGATATTGACGATGATTGTCAGTGAAGTCAATAATTTAATCGTTTTGTGCAGATTATTTGTGAAGAGGATATTATAAGAATC
This sequence comes from Acidobacteriota bacterium, assembly GCA_903970255.1. GTDB lineage: Bacteria > Chlamydiota > Chlamydiia > Chlamydiales > Rhabdochlamydiaceae > CAJCIW01. The sequence goes on along the minus strand of CAJCHM010000006.1, from coordinate 15,771 downwards.
GCGCAGCGATCGGATCGCTTTGACCGCAATCAAGCAAAGGGTCTCTGATTGCTTGACGGCATTGAGCAAGTCATCCAATTGTTGTTGATCCTCTTTGTAGAGATTGGTGTATCTGCCCGATGTAATCCCCTCTAACACAGCTCTTGTCGGCTCTAAGGCGGACAGATATTGGTTCAAAACCTCTTCATTCTGCGTCAGCGTGGCGATATCATCGCTCTCCACATTAGCCATCTCCTTTTCTTGATTCATCACATTGTGTCTGACTTTCCGGATATGCAAAGTAAAATCTTGTGTGATCCGCAAAAGTAGATGGATCATCAATTTTGAGCGCTCTTGTGTAGAGCATTCCCCTTTTTTTGCGGCAAAAGAGCGAATCAAGTGATTTTTCTGGGGGGATATTGTGATGAAGTACTGCGAGGTTAAGATCATGGTGAATGTCGAGGTATATAAACCGACTGCAACATCATGCTCGACAGGGTGGCGGGTAAAGATCAGCGTGTTGGAGCCGATTTTTTCAATCCGTGGGATCTCATACCGATCCAGGCTATCTTGCACATCGGCAATGTCAAGACCTGTCAGAGAGCATATCTCATCTAAATCAGTGCCGCTTGCCTCATCGACATGGATCCAACACCCCTCTTTAGGGGCTGGAATCGAAAGGAAGTTCTCCTCTTCGACTGTCTTGAAGTAGTACTCAATCATCTCTTCGCCTATCCCTTAACCCTTATTCTAGGCTATTGCAGATAGGCGCATTTATGTATACCCAAAATGATTCAAAAGTTGGCCCAAATTCCAAGTTTATGGCCGATCGGAGTATACCCAAACAACTTTGAGTATACTCGATGCTTTGCTACTTGGTAGATTCCTCGCAAAATTTTAATACTGCAAGTTTAGAATCGGTAAACCGCAGAAATAATCCCACTCCTATGAATTTCATATATTTAATTCCAAAATTGCTTACTTTTTGATTTAGAAAGCATATGTTCTTTCGATTGTCGTAGCCAATCACGCGTCCATCCTGTGTCCCAATAAAGACCATTTCAGGTTCTTCAACGACTTCTATGTAGTCAAGTCGATCTACTGACTCCTTTTCAACCTGGAAGATAGTTGTAGATGGTGTAGAATCTAGATTTTCTTCATAGATCTTATTTTTATCAAATTTACAGACAACGCGATCTGATAAAGTAATCCAATGATTGTTGCAACTGGAAAAATTTTTGATTTGATGTTGAGGCACAGAAAAATGAATTGTATGGTCTTGAAGGGTCAGGGTATTATCGCTTGGCTTCGAATTGATGTTCCATCCTAAGCATGTTGTATATCTGCTTGCTAGAAGAAAATTGTTTTCAATTTTAATGTCAAAGACCATTCCTTCTTGAAAATTAATAGATTTATAATAATCGTATTTTTTTTCTTTGTTGATTTTATATATATTGACCATGAAATTAGATTTAGTAAATGCGATAAAATATTTGCTTACATCGATTGATCCATGTCCCAAATAATCATATTCATTAATATTATCTTTGTTAGAAATATCAATTATATCATGAATTTTATTGTCATTAGTATTAACAATTGTTATTTTTTTATCAGATGATGAATTTTTACCGGTTGATAAAAAAAATAAAAAATTGTTAAATGTATGCATGCATTTTATAATGGTTTCTGTTTTTGACCCTTCAACCGATGCAATCGATGTTGGTATTTTTTTTATACAAAAAGTAAATTCTTTATTATTAGATTTAGCTGTCAGTTCAAACTCATTAAGTGTTGTAAATTTAGTACTCCCGTTCCTAAAAATCATGAAAATTTTAATGGTTTTTTCTTCAATGCTAACAATACATGGTTGAGGACAGTCACCAAATGGAAGCGTTGAGTACTCGCTAGTAGCAAAGAACTGAATGGGAAGTTCTTTGCAATTTACATATTTTGAATTTAAATTTTTAAAAAAAGTAATTGCTTTTCCCTCTTCGATATTAAAGAATCTGTTAATCTGAATACCAATATCATTTTTAAAAAAATAATTCCATATTCTATTGCTCTTTGAAATTTTGTTATTTTCTTTACATGTTTGACCAAAATTGCAAACAGTTTTGGGGTCTGTATATATAAGAATTTCTTGCAATAAACATTTTGGAAGTAATTTTAATGGATTCATAGTTTCCTTCTTTGTTAATTATGTTTTTGTTTGTATTCATTAGTATATTGATAATTTATATTTATGTCAATTATGTTATTTTATAATAAATTATTTTTTAATTTATTTGTAATAAAAGGCTTTTTTTAATTAGAATTAAAAATTAAAAAAATATTGCTTAAGGCCGGTTGGGAGACGATGATATTGTCATGGCCGATATGGAGTAGGTTGGCAAAGAAAGAATTATACCGCAATCCAAAGCAATTTTTTAGTGTAGAAAGAGGTCGTGAGTTGCTCACATGGTAGTTGCCATGTTAACGAAAAATAACTTAGGAGATACTCCTTTCCTGCGCGATCTCCTTCTTACTGGACTTTAGGCATTGGAGCGGGGCGATTTTCCTAGATAGCGCCCGCAGGCAGGGGGATGCTATCTGGGAAAAGCGCCCCGCTTCAATGGCTAAAGTCCAGTCTTAAAAAACAAAATAGTAAATAGTTACCTACTTTTTTTGTCTCTGTATTGGGAGAACTTTTGTATGAAAGACAAAAAAAGTAGGTAACTATTTACTATCTGCCTTTTGGCAGTTGATAAACCTATCCCATTACACAGGCAGCAGGTTTACCTGCGTAAAATTACAGTTTATATCAAATTTTCGAATTGCTTAGAATTAAATAATTTTATGCGTGTAATTAAATCAATATTTTTGATATTATTATCAAATAGATTAACATGAAAGTATTTAACGGCAGTCGTTGTGCCAGATTGTTTAATGAACCAAATTAGGTTAAAAGATGATAGGTAATAATTATTTTAATAAACTTCCACGAGAAATATTATGGAAAATCCTTCTGCATTGCCCATATGATGCTGCCCCCGTTTGCAAAGATTTCTTTCTAAACATTCCTTATGCCTTGAAATACCTACAATGGAATCCGCTCAAAGAGAATGAGAATCTTCATCCTGATTTCAAAAAGAAGCTGGAGAAAATTGAAGAAAAATCTCAAACAGAAGATGGGCGCAAGCTTATCGGTGCATTTTTTCGCAGCTTGCATAGACCTCAAAATAGTCAACCTATTAAAGAATTGGATTTCTCTAATGTTGGCGAGGCCATGTTTGCGGCTTGGCAAGCCGATCAAGATTATAACCTCCTTCAGTGTTGGTCTAGGATTACTCCTAAGTTGGCTGTTCAGAATCTCCCTGTTGATGCACAAGGAATCCGACTTTGGATGCAGAATGAAGAGAATCAAAATAGTCTAGCTCAGATTCGACAGCTTGATTTATCTCATCTTAGCTTAACAAACCTTCCCTCGGAAATTATTTATTTCAGCCAAACATTAACCGAGCTTGACCTTTCGTACAACCAGCTCACCGAGCTGCCGGATACAATAGGAGAGCTCGCTGCGCTAACTTGGCTTGACCTTTCGAACAACCAGCTCACCGAGCTGCCGGATACAATAACAAAGCTCGTTGCGCTAACTTCCGTTGACCTTTCGGACAACCGTCTCACAAAGCTGCCGGATACAATAGGTAACCTCATTGCGTTAACTAGTCTTTACCTTGATGGCAACCAGCTCACCGAGCTGCCGGATACAATAAGAAAGCTCGTTGCGCTAATTTGGCTTGGCCTTTCGAACAACCAGCTCACCGAGCTGCCGGGTACAATAGGAAACCTCGTTGCGTTAACTGTGCTTGACCTTGAGGGCAACCGTCTCACAAAGCTGCCGGATACAATAGGTAACCTCGTTGCGCTAACCATGCTTGACCTTTCAGACAACCAGCTCACCGAGCTGCCAGATGCAATAGGAAACCTCGTTGCGCTAACCGAGCTTGGCCTTGCGAACAACCAGCTCACCAAGCTGCCGCATACAATAGGAAACCTCGTTGCGTTAACTATGCTTTACCTTTCCAACAACCAGCTCACTGAGCTGCCAGATGCAATAGGAAACCTCGTTGCGTTAACTGAGGTTTACCTTTCGGGCAACCAGCTTGCAAAGCTGCCAGATGCAATAGGAAACCTCGTTGCGCTAACTGCGCTTGGCCTTGCTCGCAACAAGCTCACCGAGCTGCCGGATACAATGGGAAAGCTCGTTGCGTTAACTCAGCTTTACCTTTCGGACAACCAGCTTACAAAGCTGCCAGTGATGTTTGCTGAAATTGGTAAAAACATAGACGGAATACCAAACATTACCATTGAGGGTAACATACTACTGCTAATTCCAATGTGTGTTTTAGATAAATTTAAGAACAATCCAGGCATTGAAAACTTTATCTTTTTTAGAAATAAAACGTATATCTCTTCATTAGACTCTTTGTGTCAGTGGATTAGAAAAAATTCCGATGCAATTTTAAATAATCAATTTACAGACGTAAAGTCACTTAGAGAGCTTGTCAGCGCGCTAGAGAAATCTGACCTAGAAAAACTTTATTTTAAGATTCGGGAACGAGCTTTGGAAAAAAACAATGGGAATCTTAACTTGGAAGAAGAGAGCTTCTTTGAAGACATGTATCTTTTTGTCTCTGCATTGGGAGAGCTTTTATATCAAAGACAAAAAAAGTAGAGGCAATTCTCTCTGAGTTTTTGCAAGAGCTGGCTTAAGCTCTCATGCTGTTTTAAATCTTCTATTTTTTCATTTATTTCTTCTAATGGTATTAATTCTTCTTCTTGTTGTTTTAAATTATTCAGATTTGTATTTAATTTTTCAATTTCAATAAAGCTTTCAAGGTTTTTTATTTCATTTTCTAGTTCAATTAATTCTTTTTTAACGCAAATAGATTCATATTGATTAAATATAGAGCTAGCTATGTAGTCATCAACAGTTTTCAATTTTTCTTTTCCTTCTTTCTGTTTATATTCAAGGTAATCTGCCATGGTAAAGTTTCGAGTTTCATAGGTGTTGATCGTAGGATCATAGGCTGTAGGTTTGTAAAATTTGTCATTACCAGATAATTTGGTTGGGTCCACTATAAAAGCATATAATTCTGGGTCATATGAATATTTTTTATTTTGAGCATCTTTTATAAATGACTCGCGTGTGGGAAAAAATCTTCGTCTTCATCTTCTTCACACAAAATCATCTTTCTAAAGGAATCTATTTTGTCTAAAAAGGCATCAAATTCTAGCCAATCCTCTGAATTAAATTTATTTTTATCAATGTTATTCATAAGTGATGTTACTAATAACTTGCGAATTGAGTATGGATTTTTTTACATGGGATAGATAAAGAGGGTTAACAATTGAGATTCAAATAAAGGATACTACTGCCTGCTACTTTTGTAGGGTCGATAACCTTTCTTCAAGCTCTTTGAGGCGCCTTTCCAGGTCCTCGATTTGTTTGACGTAAGCGGTAATTTTGCGCAGGTGAACCTGCTGTCTGTTGTAGTCGGATAGGTTCATCACTGGGCTGCCGGCGTATTTACCATGTTGAGTAATCGATTTACTGACGCCGCCGCGGGTTGCAATCATCACGTTATCTGTGATTTCGATATGGCCTACGACGCCCGCTTGACCCCCAAAGATCACATTTTTACCTGTTTGGACAGAGCCTGCAATCCCTGTTTGGGAGACGATGATATTGTCATGGCCGATATGTACGTTATGGCCGATCTGGACGAGGTTATCGATTTTTGAGCCTTTGCCAATGGATGTGGTTTTGAAACGGGCTCTATCGATGGTGGTATTGGCGCCGATTTCAACATCATCCTCGATGACGACAGTGCCGAGCTGATCCAGTTTGGTGTGTTTCCCTTTGGCATCGGTAGTGAAGCCAAAACCACAGGAGCCGATCACGACGCCGGGCTGCAAGATGACCCGATTGCCGATGGTGCATTTTTCCCGGATAGTGACATGGGGGTGGATATGGCAGTGGGTGCCTATCACAACACCTGATCCAATGCAGATAAGGCAGGTCAGCTTGGTATGATCGCCGATGATAGCTCCCTTATCGATCACAACGTGGGGGCCGATGGAGACGCCCTGGCCAATTTTGGCCGTGGGATGAATGACCGCAGTGGGGTGGATCCCTGTGAAGCCGGAGGTGTTATTATTTGTGATGAGTAGAGTTTCAACGATGATTTGGAAGATGCGGGAAGGGTCATCTGAGATGAGATAGTTTTTATTCTCCTCTGGAGGTGTTTGTCTATCGATACAGACGACCCCGGCTTTGGTCTCTTTTAGAAGCGCGCGGTAACGTGGGTTTGCTAAGAAAGACGCATCTTCTGGGCCAGCAGAATCCAGAGCATCAACGCCTGTGATACAAAAATCAGGAGGGCCAATTAAAGTGGATTGTGTGAGTTCCGCTAGCTTTGCAAGCGTGAATTTCTTAGTTTCCATACATTACTTTGTGTTTTCTATTTTTTGTTCCGCAGTTGTAGACTGCACCGCGTCTTTTTTGGAATCTACGGCAAAATTTTTATCCATCTCTGCGATGATCAGGTTAGTCACATCTAAAGTTGGGGCATAGAAAAAGCAGGCGTCTTTATTGACAACCATATTGAGCTTTTTATCTTTGGCCACTTTTTCAGAAGCAGAGTTGATCCCTGTTGAGATCGTCTGAATGATCCGCATGTTCGCTTGATTCATCACTTGATAGTATTGGTTCTGATAACGTCCCAGTTCTTCATTTAAGTTGCGAAATTTATTTTTGAGTTCATCTTCTGCTTCAGGGGAGAGTCCATCGAGGTATTCGGGATCATTAAATTTTGCTGTAAGATCGCCCAGTTGTTTTTCTGTGTCCTCTAGCAAAGTAGCCATTTGTTTTTTGAGGGATTCAAAAGAGGCCTGTTCTTGTTTGCCAAGTTTAGAATCACTCACACAGGTTCCGAAGTTGACAATGCCTACATTGGGTGTAGGTTCAGCGCTAAAAGCTGCAGTCGACAGGCCAATTGCAGCAAGTAAGATAGGGATAAAGCGATTTTTCATGTTATTTTGCTCCTTGTTGATTTAAGAGAAAGTTTGTTTGAGGATGGGTCATTAGAGGGAATTGCAAAACTCCATTCGTGCCCAAATCCGCGCTTTTGACGTCGAGGGGGTTTTTCGCGGGACCCCTAAGGCCCAATAGGTTATGTGGTCCCGCGAAAAACTCCATCGACCTCAAAAGCATCACATTTGGGCCGCGAAGCCAGTTTTGCAATTCCCTCATTAGAACTGACCCCCCATTGAGAAGAAGAAGTTGCGCACTTCGCTGCCCTTAGCGCTTCCGTGAACTTTATTGATGGGGAAGCCCACTCCCAAGATGACAGGAACGCGGTTGATCAGCTCCAATCTGGCGCCAACACCTGCGGTGCAATAGAAAGTGGAGAAATGAAACCGTTTGAGAGCAATGCTTCCCGCATCGGCAAACACAAAGGCATCCATGAATGAGAAAATCTCATGTAGGTATTCGATAGAGAGCACGGTTGCTGAAATACCTCCTGTAGGGTCATCGGTACCTTTGAAGTGGGGGCCGAGATCAAAATCGCGATAACCGCGGACAGTATTGAGCCCCCCAATGAAGAAGCGCTCGCTTAAAGGGATATCTTTTGGGCTATGTGTTTTAATTAAAGGATCGATAAAGCGGAAATCCCAGCGGTATTTCATGATTCCATGTTTCCAAAGCTGGGTATAATAGCTGTTGACGTAGCTTAAGCGTAGGAAGTTATAATCTCCCCAGATGCCGACCATTTCGCCTTCGAGGGTAGAACGGAAGCCGTTATGAGGCTTGACAGCGCTATCAGTAGAATCAAATGAAATGGAAGATCCGATTCCAGAGATCACCCCTTCATGGCTCCCTTGCTCTCGCTCTTGTTTTGAGGAGTGTCTTGGAACGTGGATTCGGGAATTGCGGAAACGGTATTTTGTTCCAAATGTCCAGTAGTAATTCAATGGATAGGAAGCATACAGAGAGAAGCCAACTGTGTTAATATCGTAATCTTTTGAAATCAGCGTACTATGCGATTCAGAAACATCAAATCCCACTCTCCATAGAGTGTCTCGGAAATAAGGTGTCAGCCATGAGATGGTGTATGTTCTTTGTTTGGATCCAAAGCTTGCACGGGCGTGGGCATATTCTCCGCCACCTCGAAGAGAGGAGAGGCCGTCTTTAAAGACGCGCGGAATTCCTTTATAATTGAAATTGCTCTCCGATAGATCAAGGCCACCAAAGGCATCGTCGGCACTGCTAAAACCAAAGAAGAGGCTGATATTGCCGGTTGTCGTTTCTTCCACTTCGATGTAGACATCGCGGTAATTTTCCCCAAGGGCTTGATCGTCTGTCGTCCGCACTGCATACACATTGACGCTTTTGAAATAACCCATGTTTTCTAAACGGGCCTGTGTGGCTTTCAGTTTAGCGCCATCAAAGGTCTCACCAGGAACAAGGAGAGATTCGCGAAGGATGACGTTAGCCTCTGTCTGGGCGTTGCCAAAAACGCGCACCATTCCAATTTTATATTGTTCTCCTTCTTCTATCCGGAAGGAAACATTATAGACAGGTTTATTAGCCACCAGTTGCGTTTCATATTGAATGTTGGCATCGATATGTCCCTTGCGCCCATAAAGATCCTTGATCGATTGCATCGACTGGCGCAACTTTTCCGGAGAATAGATCTCGCCAGGATGGACAGAGAAGGCTTGGTTGATCTCTTTATCTGTGAAGAGGCGATTGCCTTTGAAGGTGATTTTGCCAAAGTGAAAGAGGGGCCCTCTTTCAGCAATAATCTCTAAGACGATTTTTCCCTCTGTTTTAGCCTCTGTTACGCGGATATCCACTTTGGCATCGGCAAATCCATGGTTTTGTAGAAAATTGACGATGGTGAGTTTGTCCTGCTCAAGTGCTTCTTCATTATAGGTACCAGCTCCTGTCAGCCAGCTGGTAAAGAGGTTGTATTTCTTTGTATAGATCATCCCTAAGATTTCGCTGCGTTCAGCTTTTGTAAATCCTTTGAAGACGATGTTATCAATTTTGCCAGATCTTCCCTCGCGGACATCGATGAGGATGTCGACCTCGTTTGTTTTAGTATCGGGGATGATGGTATACTGGAGCTGAGATTCAAAGTAACCCTTCTTGACGTAGAACTCTTTGACCTTGTTAAAGGCTTTATTAAAAGCTTGCCGGTTAAAGACGCCTCTTGGTTTAACACCCAGCTCCTTTTGCAGGGTTCTGGTTTTGATATGGGTATTTCCCGACCACTTAATGGTGCGAATCTTAGGCCGGGGCCATACCTTGATCGTTACATAGACCTCCCCATTATTGACCCGAATATTAGGCTCCACGCGGTCATATTCATCCGATAGCGCTTTAAGGTCGCTATCAAATGTCATCTGCGAAAAAGGATCTCCCACTTTTGTCTTCAAACGGGAAATGACCATTTTGGGATCGAAAGTGGCGTTCGGGGGAAGGTTTTCGGCTTGGATATCGATGTTGGCAATCTTCCGATCTTCGAAGGCCTCTATAGACGATGATGAATAAGAGGGGATTACTGAATAAACAGGGGAGCAGGTAAAGGCAATCAGAGAGAGATAAACGAGAAATTTTTTGCTCATGTTAAGTTTTTCCGCTAGGCAGTAGAGTTTGATCTGTCGGATTATAGATAAAGCAAGGGAATATTTGCAAACTCTTAGAACTGGAGTTTGGACTAAATTTGGCCTGCAGATGACGGTTGCCTGGAGTTTGGCCTGCAGGGACGAGCGAGACAAAATCAGATCTAACTTCCTCCTCATCAATAGCTAGCGCTATTGACTTCGTCGGTCAGTTAGATCTGATTTTGTCTCGCTCGTCCCTGCAGGGCAAATTTAGTCCAAACTCCAGTTAGAAGTTTTGTCGCCCAGTGAGGGCTCTGGCAAGCGTGCTGCCATCGACAAAGTCGAGGGAACTGCCAATAGGGATGCCAAAGGCCAGACGGGAGACGGGGAGGCCCCACAATTGGATCTGTTCCTTTAGAAAAAGGGAGGTGGTATCTCCCTCAAGGGTGGAGTCGAGTGCGATAATAATTTCTTTAATTTGAAGTTCTGTAATTCTTTTTTTTAAATGAGGTAAGTTGAGGTGATCCGGGGTCTTGCCGTCAATAGGGGAGAGGAGCCCGCCCAGAACATGGTATAGCCCCCGGTAGGCGCCTGTTTCATCAATCGAATAAGCATCCCTTGGGGTGGCAATGATGCATAGCTGAGATTTGTCTCTTAATGGGCTGTTGCAGAAGAAGCATTGTCCATTGTCAGTAAGGCAGCGGCATTCGGGACACTGTGTAATTTTTTCCTTTAAATGGGAAAGTAGGGTTGCCAGATTTTGCAGCTGATCCTGTTGCCATCCCAGCATTTGAAAGGCATAGCGCTCTGCTGTTTTTGTGCCAACACCGGGGAGTTTTTTGAGGAAGGCGATGAGCTGGGTGAGATCAGTTGGGTACTTGGTCATGGCATTTAACTCTCTTTTTTACCTCTACACTAACCTATTAAGGTTAATATTTCCAAATCCCACTTTGCATAGAGGGAATTCAATTTTAAACTTTCTTTGCGATTCCCTCTGGAAATAATGCTTTTCATTTTTATGGCGCATGGGGTAAAATTACGGGTGGTTAAATTTTAAATTTTTGTGTCCATGAATATACCTCAAAAAGCGCGGATTATCGGGACGGGATCCTACCTTCCGGAGAAAATTTTGTCCAATCACGACCTTGAAAAAATGGTCGATACCTCCGATGAGTGGATTTTCACGCGCACCGGAATGAAAGAGCGGCGGATTGCAGACTCTAAAGAGTTTACCTCCGATATGGGATATCAGGCCGCACTGCGGGCAATTGAGGCTGCTAAAATTTCTGTGGATGAGATCGATCTGATTGTGGTGGCCACGCTAACCCCTGACTATGTTTTTCCAAGTACAGCCTGCCTTTTGCAGGCCCGTCTCAAAGCGGTAAACGCCGCTGCCATCGATGTCCAGGCGGCATGCACAGGTTATGTTTACGCCCTTTCCCAGGCTAAGGCTTATATCGATTCTGGACTTTATAAAAATGTATTGATTGTTGCCTCAGAAAAGCTATCATCGATTGTTAATTATAAGGATAGGAACACTTGTGTTCTCTTCGGCGATGGTGCTGCAGCCTGTGTTGTGAGCTGCAAGGGGAAGGGCCTTCTCATTCGCGATGTGCGACTTGGAGCAGATGGGGAGCTTGCAGAGATTTTGATTCTTCCGGCAGGGGGGTGCCGGAACCCGGCAACTGCAGAGAGTGTATGTGGTGAAATGCATTATTTGCAAATGGGTGGAAAGGAAGTGTTTAAACACGCCGTACGTCGAATGGAATCTGCTTCCAAACAATGTTTAGATAGCGCAGGTCTTGCCGAATCGGATATCAGCTGGCTGGTTCCCCATCAAGCTAACGTGCGGATTATTGAAGCCATTGCTAAACGGTTTGATGTACCGCCTGAACGGGTCTATTTAACGATTCACAAATATGGCAACACATCGGCATCATCGATTGGCATCGCATTGGATGAGCTCCTGCGTGAAAAAGAGATCACAGAGGGTGAGAATATTTTACTAACGGCATTTGGCGCCGGACTTACCTGGGGAGCTTCTGTGTTAACATGGACCCAAGGAGAGCCTTTATGACTAAAAAATTAGCTTTTCTCTTTCCAGGCCAAGGAGCCCAGTATCCCGGCATGGGAAAAGATTTCTTTGAGCAATTTTCAATTGCGCGCCAAACCTTTGAAGAAGCAGATGATTTTCTAAACGATTCCTTTTCAAAGTTAATCTTCAACGGCCCATCGGATGAACTGACAAAGACGTGCAACTCTCAGATCGCAATTTATATCGCCAGCATCGCTCTTCATCGCGTGATCCGAGAGCAATTTCCCGGCCTCATACCGTCTGTGTGCGCAGGTTTGAGCCTGGGCGAATACACAGCACTCACTGTCGCTGGCAAGATCACATTTACAGATTGTCTTGATCTTGTACGTGCGCGGGCAAACGCAATGCATAAAGCATGTGAAGAGACAAAGGGTTCGATGGAAGTGGTTCTAGGGCTGACAGGTGAGGCGGTCCAAACCGTCATTTCTACCCTAAATCCGCCCCATCCAGTTTGGGTGGCCAATCTCAATTGTCCAGGTCAGGTAGTCATTGCAGGGTCTTTAGATGCGCTTGCGCTTGCCTCTGATGCCTTGAAGCAGAATGGGGCCAAGCGGGTGCTTGCTCTTGAGGTGTCCGGTGCATTTCACAGTGGCCTGATGGGATCGGCGCAGGAGAGTTTAAGAGGCAAGATTGCAACAACCCCTTTTGAGATGAGCAACATCCAGATCGTCATGAACGTTCCCGGAGATTTCGTGAGCACTTTGCCACAAATGCAGCAGGCTTTGATCGACCAGGTGGTAAGTCCTGTCCTTTGGGAGAAAGGGATTCGCAAGATGATGGAGCAAAAAATTGAGGCTTATGTTGAAATAGGGCCTGGCAAAACTCTTTGCGGAATGAATAAGCGGATTGGTGTTGCAGAACCGACATTGAGTATCGAAAAGATCTCCGATCTGGAAGAATTGAATAAAATCATGGAGCTTTATGCAACTACTGAAAGCTAAGAAGACGCTCGTTACGGGCGGAACTGCAGGAATTGGTAAAGAGATTGCAACAGCATTTGCTGCTCAAGGAGCAGATGTAGCTATTTTTGGTACTCACGAAGAAAGGGCAGCTCAGGTCCTGCAAGAGTTGGAAGGGAAGCGTCAAAATCCAGAGCAGCGCTTTCTCTCTTTTCTAGTAAATGTCTCAGAAAAAGCCTCCGTTGAAAATGCGATCCAGCAGCTAGTAGCTGCATGGGGAAACATCGATACCCTCGTCAATAATGCTGGCATCACACGCGACTGCCTTCTCATGCGTATGACAGAGGAAGATTGGGATCAGGTGATCGATGTCAACCTCAAATCTGTTTATAATACCTGCCAGGCGCTAGTGCGTTCAATGATCAAAGCTAAAAGTGGAAAAATTATTAATATTTCTTCCGTTGTAGGTTTGACAGGGAATGCCGGACAGGCCAATTATGCTGCATCAAAATCGGGAATGATTGGTTTTACAAAAGCTTTAGCTCAAGAGCTTGCAACGCGCGGGATCTGCGTCAATTGCATTGCTCCTGGATTCATCCAGACCCGTATGACGGACGCTCTCACTGATGGGCAAAAAGAGGGTATCCTTAAAAAAATCCCGATGGGACGAATGGGAGATCCTCAAGATATTGCCAATGCGGCGATATTTCTTGCCAGCCCCCTCTCTGACTACGTCACCGGACAAGTACTTACGGTAGACGGTGGAATGGTCATGTGATTCATTTTAGAAAATAACAAAAAAACAAACTTGGAAGGAATGCCTATGACAATTCAAAAAGAAGTCATTGATATCGTTGTTGAGCAACTCGGTGTCGATGCAAATGATGTGAGCTTAGAAAAGTCTTTCGTCGAAGATTTAAATGCGGATTCTTTAGATCTTACCGAGCTCATCATGACATTTGAAGAGCGTTTTGGTTTTGAAATTTCTGAAGAAGAAGCTGAAAAACTCAAAACAGTTGGCGATGTCGTCAATTACATTGAAAAGAAGAAAGGGTAATCCTCCTTCCCATTTTTATACTCCAGTCTAACCCAAATTTTAGGTTTGCGGCTGATTGGAGTATTAGACGTCTTGCCTACTTATAAGCAGTTACCAACAACCCAGATACTTTTTCCTTTGCTGATACAGGAACTCTCCTAATACAGGGACAAACACGAGCATATCATTAAATCGATGCTGTTCTCCCCAAGAAATAGGGTCCTGTCCATCATTTTTGTTCCAGGCTAGTTCCCAAATGCGATAGTATAGTTGCTTTTTATCAGGAAGGTCTAAGGCATCGACCAAGTTCCCAAGCATTTCTTTGTCTTCTTTTGTGAATTCCCCATTTAAAATTGTATCCGATTTTTTTCTGAGCATCTGACACACCTTCGCTAGGGGAGAGAGAGGTTCCTTGTAGATAGAGCGATATTCACGATCTCTTAAGCTTATAAAACGTTGGATACTTTCTTCATCTTTGAATTTGCTTAAAACACAATCTGGAATTAATAGTAGCATGTCACGTATAATGGTTGGCCAAAACTGGACACAAAAAAGGCGGAATTAATGTAATCTTTTACCTCTAAAAAATAGAGGATAAAAATGGTACGTAAAAAGCACAGTGCAGCATTTAAGGCAAAGGTAGCCTTAGAAGCCGCCAAAGAAATCAAAACACTCAGTGAGCTAGCTTCACAATATGGAGTGCATCCAGCTCAGATCTCTCAATGGAAAAAACAACTTCTCGAGACTGCACCAAGTGCATTTTCTGCACAGCAGAAAAATGTCGATTATACTAAGAAATTTGATGAACTTTATCGACAAATTGGAGAAATCACAGTTGAACGAGACTGGCTTAAAAAAAAATTAAACCACTGGCCATAGATGAAAAAAGAACCCTTATTGTAGGAAATGACCCTCAACTGAGCATTGAGCAACAATGCCAGTTGTTAGGTCTCTGCCGCTCGACTTATTACTATGAGCCGTGTAGGGATGATGCATTTAACTTGGCAATAATGAAGGAGATTGACCGAGTTTATACCGAGCACCCCTACTATGGAAAAAGACGAATAAGTGTTGAACTGAAGAAAAGAGGATATGAAGTAGGAGTAGACTTGGCAAGAACCCTGATGAAACGGATGGGTATAGAGGCGATTTACCCAAAACCTAATTTGAGCAAGCCCCATCCGAATCATAAAAGATACCCCTACCTACTAAGAGGCGTAAAAATCCAAAAAACGAACCAGGTTTGGAGCACAGATATCACCTATCTACCGATGAAGAATGGTTTCCTGTATTTGACGGCCGTCATTGATTGGTATAGCCGTTATGTCCTTGCATGGAAACTTTCCAATTCTTTGGATGGAATATTTTGCAGAGAGGTTGTCCAGGAGGCGCTTACAAAGGGTAAACCAGAGATATTTAATACGGACCAGGGGGCTCAATACACAAGCATCGAATTTACAAGGATATTGGAGACAGCTGGCATATTGATCAGCATGGATGGCAGAGGGAGAGCGTTGGACAATATTTGGATAGAGCGTCTATGGAGAACTGTAAAACAAGAAGAAGTTTACCTTCGTGATTACATGGACGGAACAGAGGCTTACAAGAGCCTTGATCGGTACTGGAAGTTTTACAATGAAAACAGGCCCCATTCATCCTTGGGCTATATGTCTCCAGCAACAGTGTATGGAGAGAAAAAATAAGAAGAGAATGAATGACCTACGAACGTTCCGCCTCCTTGTTCCGCTTCGCTCCACAACCGGCGCGGAGGCTTTTGAGAGGGAAAGATCTCGTTGATTCACAAGATGCAAAAGCTGCGGGTGATTAAACCCGATGCTCACGCTAATGGCCTTATAGAAACATTGGTACAGCAAAGAATAGGGCCATTAGCGTGAGCATTGGAACATCGCCAAAGGACGATGAATCAAAGAATGGAGAAATGAAGTGTGTGTTAGAAAACTGCGGTAAAGAAAAAAAGGTTGTGGGAAAATAAAGGTATGTTTTAGACTGAAGCAGTCCCAGTGCTGCTCAGTGAGCAACAAGGGAAAGTCAACGAGGTAAATAGTTTTACTTAATCCTCTCCAAAACTTGTCCAGCCTACGCCA
>CAJCHM010000005.1 GCA_903970255.1 Acidobacteriota bacterium | reverse complement strand
ACTCTTTTTAGGAAGCTTTTGCAATGGATGTTATTTGCATCCATTTGGTCGGCAATGGCAAATTCTCTTTCAGAGGGATGATAGAGTGCATCGGAGTAGGAAAATCCTGTATCCGGATCGAAATCCAAATGCGTTTCTTCCTCATTTTCATCATTCAAGTCGATGAGCTCATATTGGCGGCTGCCTACTTCTATGTTTATTGGGACAGCTTTTTCCAATGCAAAGTTGTAAAAGTGAGAAGTAGGGTCAATGCTGTTTCTTTTCTCAGATAATAATTCAACATTCCGCCCATACCAAAGCGGCGTGGTGAGTTTAGTGGTTAAAGGCTGAGATTTTAGTCCGTTTATTTGGCTCACTAGATCAGTATCAATTTTTTTGCTTTCCATAAATGCTCTCGGTATAAAATTTTTGCACGGCACGATCGAAAATTTTACTAGCAATGCAAATTAAACAAAACGAAATTTTAATTTTTCGCGACGCTTTTTCTCTTTTTCAAAAGTAAAATACCCTGTATACACTGATAACTCGAAGAATTCTTCTTTGAGTGGGTGACTCAAAGTGTAAAGCTGTTTTACTTTTAGGTTGGATTATGACTGCTGCTGCAACTGCTGTAATTCCTAGAACATTTATCTGGAGACGGCTCCATTCTTTAATGGGGCTGTGGTTT
Source organism: Acidobacteriota bacterium (assembly GCA_903970255.1). GTDB lineage: Bacteria > Chlamydiota > Chlamydiia > Chlamydiales > Rhabdochlamydiaceae > CAJCIW01. The sequence goes on along the minus strand of CAJCHM010000005.1, from coordinate 5,224 downwards.
GTTTTATTCTTAGTGGAACATCTTCTGACTAATTCACAAGCTGCCCTTTGGCTTGGAGATAATGGCAGAGGGTTTGTCGATATGGTCAATGCGATTCACAATCTTCCCTATCTTGAGGTGATTGAATTGACTTTACTGGGGGTTCCGATCCTTCTCCATATGGTTCTGGGAGTCAAATATCTCTTCACTGCAAAATCCAATACCGGCTCATCGGATGGGAGTGTGCCGCATATCCCATTGCGGCGCAACCGCGCTTATAGCTGGCAGAGGATTACCTCATGGATTTTGCTCTTCTGTGTGATCGGACATGTCGTGAAATTTCGGTTTTTAAATTATCCCGAAACAATCCCTGTGTGTAAGCAAACTCAATATGCAGTGAAAGTAACCCTTGATGATGGATTGTATACCGTTGCAGATCGCCTGAAAGTAAAACTCTATGATAAGCAAGCAATCGGATGTGAAAGGAGTGGACTGAATGCAAGAAAAGCAGAGGTTGCGCTTTTAGAGGTAGCAGAAGGTCTTAAAAATGAGAAGATCGATCCATGGACGGGCCCTGTTGCACAAGATTATAATGTGCAAAAGGCGATGCTCTTGAACTCTGCTCAAAATTACATCGAGAGAGCTGCGTTTGTCGAGGCTCTAGAAAAGAATCATCTGAAACAGGGGCAAGTGTTAGCCCTTGCTCCAGATTTTGGAACAGCATCTTTACTGGCTGTGCGCAATACGTTTAAAAACCCCATCTATGTGGGAATTTACACGGTATTTGTTCTGGCTGCGTGCTTTCATGCTTGCAATGGATTTTGGACATTTCTGTTAACTTGGGGATGCATTTTAAAGATGGCAGCGCAAAGAGCTTGGGTCTCAGTGGCAGCTGTCTTGATGGCAGTGCTGATTTTCTTAGGGCTTGCAGCAGTTTGGGGAACCTACTGGATGAATTTGAGGTATTGAAATGTCGAAGAAGGGAAAAGAAGTGATTGTGGTCGGCGGCGGATTGGCTGGACTTGCTGCTGCAATGAAACTTGCTGAGAAGGGATGCCATGTTAAAATTGTCTCTGTGACAAAGGTGAAAAGGTCGCATTCGGTTTGTGCTCAAGGCGGAATCAACGCTGCGATGAATTTGAAAAATGAGGATGACTCCCCTCTGATCCACGCCTACGATACGATCAAGGGGGGAGATTTCCTGGCGGATCAACCCCCCGTTTTAGAGATGTGTCTTTCTGCCCCAGGGATCATCCGGATGTTGGATCGATTTGGGTGCACATTTAATCGCACCCCTGAGGGGAATCTCGATTTTCGCAGATTTGGCGGCACTCTCTATCATCGAACGGCATTTTGCGGAGCCTCTACGGGGCAGCAATTACTCTATGCTTTAGATGAACAGGTACGCCGTTATGAAGCAGAAGGGAAGGTGGAGAAGTTTGAAAACCATGAATTTATGCGCCTTGTAATCGATGAAGAGGGGTGCGCGCGCGGCGTTGTCATCATGGATTTAACCAATTTGAAGCTCGATGTATTAAGGGCTGATGCGGTTATTTTTGGCACAGGGGGTCCTGGGCTTATCTTTAAAAAATCGACCAATTCGACTTTTTGCACAGGTGCGGCTAATGGCCGCCTTTTTATGCAGGGGATGAAATACGCCAATGGGGAGTTCATACAGATCCATCCGACGGCAATCCCAGGTGAGGATAAGCTGCGCCTCATCTCAGAATCCTCCCGTGGCGAGGGGGGCAGGATGTGGGTTTATGGCAACTCTGCTAAAACCATTCTCGCTCCCGATGGAAAGACAATCCCCTGTGGAGTTACAGGGGAGCCGTGGTATTTTTTGGAAGAGATGTATCCTGCCTTTGGGAATCTGGTTCCTCGGGATATCGGTGCGCGCGAGGTGTTGCGGGTTTGCGAACTTGGGCTTGGGATCGATGGAGAGTCTCAAGTTTATCTCGATGTGTCCCATCTCCCCTCCCATGTGCAGCATAAGATTGAATCGGTTCTGGAGATCTACCGGAAATTTACAGGAGAAGATCCCCATAAAGTGCCGATGAAGATTTTCCCAGCTGTGCATTATTCGATGGGAGGGGGTTGGGTCGATTGGCCAGCAGCTGATGATCCCGATCGATGGAGCCGGTTTAGGCAAATGACCAATATTCCCGGTTGCTTTAACGTTGGGGAATCTGATTTTCAATACCATGGGGCCAATCGCCTTGGGGCAAACTCTCTACTCTCCTGTATTTTTGGAGGACTTGTTGCCGGGGGGGAAGTTCCTAGATATCTCGACAATTTATCGAACAGTTACGGCAATCTTCCTTCCCGTATTTATTCAGATGCCCTTGCCAAAGAAGAGTCATTTAAACACGATCTGATGTCGCGTAGTGGTAAAGAAAATGTGCATCGCCTGCATGATGAGCTTGCCGATATTTTGGTCAAAAATGTCACAGTCAAGCGCAATAATGCCGATTTGAAAAAAACCATTGAGATCATCAAATCGATCCGGGAGAGGTATGAGCATATCACCTTGGATGATAAGGGATCGAGCATGAACCAGACGTATGCCTTTGCCAATCAGTTTGCTTCGATGTTAGAGCTTGCTCTTGCAATGACCAAAGGCGCACTTTTGCGCGATGAATTCAGAGGATCCCACTATAAACCTGAATTTCCAGAGCGGGATGATAAAAACTGGCTGAAAACAACGATTGCAACATATGATCCAAATTTAGATGAACCGGTGATTACCTATCTGCCGGTGGATATGCGTTATTTAAAACCGATCAGTAGAGATTATAGCAAAGCTAAGAAGGTAGTGCCCCATTTTGATAACCTACCTTTGAACATCCCATTGCCAGTTTAACAGAGGGTACAAATGGAAGAGGTCAAGACATTCATCCTAAAAATTTACCGGGGAACCCCTGGCAATCAGTATTGGGAAGAGTTTGAACTAGAGCTCAAACCCTATTTGAATATCACCTCGGCGCTGATGGAAGTGCAAAAGAGTCCGATTAACCGGAAAAAGGAAAAAGTCACCCCTGTCGCTTGGGAGCAGGGGTGTCTTGAAGAGGTATGCGGATCTTGTTCTATGCTGATCAATGGCCGCCCGCGTCAAGGGTGTACAGCTCTTATCCAGAATCTACTCGATGCATCAGGTAGCAATACGGTCACGATTGCTCCCATGACAAAATTCCCTCTGATTAAAGATCTTGTCGTCAATCGCGATCAGATGTTTACGAATCTAAAAAAGGTCAAAGCTTGGATTGAGGTAGACGATGCTCTTGACAGAGGTTTTGGCCCCAAAATTTCTCCTAAAGTGCAAGAGGAGATGTATGTGCTTTCCACCTGTATGACGTGCGGATGTTGTACAGAGGCCTGTCCTCAGATCAATTCCCATTCCAAATTCATTGGACCCGCTGTCATTTCCCAGGTGCGCCTATTTAACTCTCACCCGGTGGGTAAGCTGATGGAAGGAGAGCGCCTTAAACCGCTCATGGAAGAGGGGGGAATCACCGAATGCGGCAATGCACAAAATTGCGCTGCCGTATGTCCTAAAGAGATCCCCCTTACCGAGTCGATCGCATTCATGGGACGCAAGGTTGTCAAACAAGCTCTCAAGGAAATGGTTGGGTTGTCTGATAGCTAGTGACTGGAGTTTGGACTAAATTTGGCCTGCAGAGGACGGCTGCGACTTCATCAGATCTAACTTCCTCCTCATCAATAGCTAGCGCTATTGACTTCGTCGGTCAGTTAGATCTGATTTTGTCTCGCTCGTCCCTGCAGGCCAAATTTAGTCCAAACTCCAGTCGTGAGTAAAATTGTCAGAGGTAATTGCGAAGCGAGCTTTGCAATTACCTCAATATTTTTAATTTCAGGGCGGTTTTTTCCTATTGAGCTATACACGTCTCTTGTCTAAAATCGGTCTTTCTTCATTTTTTCCGTTGGATGTGGATACCCACTGTAAATTAGGAAAGCTCATTAACGATAAGTTTACATTAGGGGATCATGACGCTAAGAACCGCAGATCGCACTGACTGTTTTAGCTCAGATTGTCTGCCTTCTTGGGAACAGGTCCCACCTATATAGAATAGGTTATTGTAGCCGTTACGTGGCCCCATTCGACGGTTCTTTTTCTGACCGTTGCTTTTCTAAAAAGTCACGAGTTAGATCATAGACTCTTTTGCTGAACACAATTGTTTTGTGCCCCCGCTTGATGGTTACACGCTTGTGTGGGACGGGTAGAGTAGTTTCTTGAAGCGCAACAGTTCCATCATTGACGCCGTTCAGCATTGGGTTAAATCCCAGTGTCCCTGCAATCACTAAAATATCTTGGAGTGAGGCAGGATAATTTCCCAAATCATCAAAGCTGGATTTGGTCATCAGCTCATTCCCAGAAAACCCTTTTGCCATCCATCTTGCAGGGGAGAATTTGCCCAGCCACCTTCCAAAATGAGACCCCTGTATAGGAGGAGCAATGAGAACAACTTTTCCAATTTTTGCTTCCTTAGGACATTGAGGATGATTTAGTGCTGCCAGCAAAACTAAGGAGCCCATCGAATGGGTAACAAAGTGAATCGGCTGACCTGGTTTTTTTTCTGCTATTTCTATTAAATCTTGCACCAATTGTTTCCCATGCTCTGCTATAAAACGATCTCTGCTGGGGTATTTCCAATTGACCACTTCCCAGCCATCTTTTTCTAGGTTTTTTTCCAAAAAACGCATGTTCCAAGGGGCTCCCAAAAATCCATGGATGCACACGACAGAGCCCTCTTTTTCAGCACAAAAAAGAGAAGGTATTAAACCCAAGAGAAGGAAAATAAATGCTTTAAACAAGATCGCCTCTATTTAATAATAGATAAGAGATTAGCATAATTAGAAGAAAAATGACATTGGTTTATGTAAGGTTTATAAGCATTCAATAACAATTTAATTTTAGTTTGTACATCTTGCTTATAATGAGTATATTAAAGATAGCAATTCTCGATTTTAGTGTCATCTGTACTGTTAGCGAAGAATAGAAATGTCCTGTCTTTGCGTTTTTTAGAAATGTCCGGTTGATAGTGTTAAAAACGCAAAGACAGGACATTTCTAAAAAACGCTAACAGTAAAGAAAAAAAGGTTGTGGGAAAATAAAGGTATGTTTTAGACTGAAGCAGTCCCAGTGCTGCTCAGTGAGCAACAAGGGAAAGTCAACGAGGTAAATAGTTTTACTTAATCCTCTCCAAAACTTGTCCAGCCTACGCCA
>CAJCHM010000004.1 GCA_903970255.1 Acidobacteriota bacterium | reverse complement strand
AGACAAAATCAGATCTAACTGACCGACGAAGTCAATAGCGCTAGCTATTGATGAGGAGGAAGTTAGATCTGATGAAGTCACAGCCGTCATCTGCAGGCCAAATTTAGTCCAAACTCCAGATAGATGATATCGACCGTTATAAACTCTCCTAAGGGCCTTTGTCCACCACTTTTGTTATATGAGTCCCAAACTATACGGCGCCCAGGAACGTTTTGTGAATTTTGATCGAGCCAGACGCGGCCAAATTGAGCTGCGTGAGGAGCACCATTCTCGGGTAGAGAAGGGCGACGAAAAAGCTCGATTTGGCAAAGTCGCAGCCGGTCAAAGTTCACAAAACCTGACGGAGCGCCGTATACACATCGCCAATACCTTCTTCGAGTGGGAACTAGAAAAGCAACCTAACTGCAGCCTCTCTGAGGCATTTTTTCAACATCCCATCTTTGTGCAGCTGCAATTTCTGCCTATGCTATATGCAGAGGCAAGTGAAGGAGTGTTGGTCACTGCGCTACCACCGCCGGAATACATAACCACCCTTCAGGCACTCGACATTCCCCCACCGAGAATGTGTACCTTGTTAGATCCTGCAATTGCCAATTTTAAAGAGATTGAAGCTTGGGGAGCATCGCAGCTAATTGCTGAATTTGCAGATAGACACAACCTCATTTATTTGATGCCCCAATGGGATGTGGTCAGACATGTCAACTCCAAACGATTTTCATTTGAAAGCAGCCCTAAACTTTTGGGCGCAGAGATGCTGCACAATGAAGGACAAGCAAAGCAATGGTTGGGTTCTTTTGAAGGGAAAAAAGTGATTAAAACCTGCTATGGGGTCTCTGGCAAAGGGCATCTGATCATCGATGATCCCTGCTTTCCGTGGGAAAAAATCAAAGCATTTCTACAGCGGGAATGGAAGCAAGAGCTTCCCGTCATTGCAGAACCCTGGGTTGCGCGTGTATTAGATTTTAGCACCCAATGGAAGATCGAAAAAGAGAAGCAGATTTCCTATATCGGCTCCACATTATGTCAAAACGATTCCAGAGGGCAGTATCGCTACAACTTAGTCGGAGATGAAAAGACCTTATTTGGATCCCACGAGTATTTCTTGCATCAGCATATCCAAATTGTAAAACCCATCCTTTCAAACATGGCAAATTTAGGCTTCTTTGGAAATGTGGGCATCGATGCGATGCTTTATATAATGCCGGAAAATCCAGAAGAGATCCTCCTACACCCTGTTGTAGAGATCAATGCACGCAAAACAATGGGATGGGCAGGACTTAAGCTACAAAAAAAGCACTTCCCACAGAACATTCTGCGCTTTAGCTACACTCAAACAGCAAAGGGGTATCTTCCACAAAGCCTTATTGCAAAAAGTGGGAAAGTGATCCACTTCCAGAGAAACCTCACAATTGGAATTGAACCCGATCGAGATCCTGTGATATAAGCCAGAGGATACATCTTCTTTCTTCCCCACGGCGAGGCATTCATGGACATTCTTAAAATCAAAGGCGGCAAACCATTAGAAGGAAAAGTCAAAGCAGCAGGCGCAAAAAATGCTGTCACTAAACTTCTGGTCGCCTCTCTGCTCTCAGATAAGCGCTGCACTTTCTACAATGTTCCCGACATTGCCGAAGTTGAAATCACCGTCGATCTTTGCCGTGAGATTGGATCAGAAATCCAATGGGACAAAAGTGCGGGGACACTTGAAATCATCACAAAAGAGCTCAAAGCACTCTACATTCCCCAGCGCTTCTCCGGCTCAAACCGGATCCCCATCTTGATGATCGGAGCGTTGCTTGGGCGAACAGATGAGGACATCATCGTTCCGACCACAGGTGGGTGTAAAATCGGCAAACGTCCAGTAGATTTTCATATCAGTGCCTTGGAAAAACTCGGCGCAAGTATTGAGTTTCGCCAGATGAAAAAAGAGGGAGCTTATTTTGCAAGAGCGCATCAAGGAATGCAAGGTGCTATCATTACCTTGCCCTATCCCTCTGTTGGCGCAACGGAAAATACCATCATGGCAGCAGTGCGCGCCAAAGGAACTACCATCATTAAGAACGCTGCGATCGAACCTGAAATTGTCGATCTCATCTTATTTTTGCAAAAGCTCGGTGTCACCATCGGCCTGGATGTCGACCGCACCATCCGGATTCAACAAACCCGCCAGTTTCAAGAAGTTGAACACGTCGTCATTACAGATAGAATTGAAGCAGCATCGCTCGGTCTTGCAGGCATTAGCACCCAAGGCAGGGTATTTGTCGAAGGTGCAGAGCATTCCCATATGATCACTTTTCTCAATCGTTTGCGCGAGGTCAATGCAGGATTCGAGGTCAAAAAAGACGGCATCGAATTTTTTTATAAAGGGCCGCTTAAAGGGGGGTTGCATATCGAAACCGATGTCCATCCCGGCTTCATGACAGATTGGCAGCAACCCTTTGTCGTTCTTCTCACTCAATCTAAAGGGGTCTCTGTGATCCATGAAACGGTCTATGAAAATCGGTTTGGCTACACAGATACTCTCAAGCTCATGGGGGCAGATATTGAAGCCTTTACACAATGTTTAGGGGGCAAAGAATGCCGCTTTGCCTCGCAAAATTTCATGCATAGCATCGTTGTCAAAGGACCCACCCCACTCCAATCTAAAGACATTATCATTCCTGACTTAAGAGCTGGATTTGCCTACGTGCTTGCTGCATTGCTAGCCCCTGATGAGAGCAACATCAGCGGGATCCACTACCTAGACAGAGGCTATGAAAAAATTGTTGAAAAACTCTCCGCCCTCGGTGCAGAAATCAGCCGTATCCCCTCTCCAGAATCAGGAATAAAGCCGTTGGTAAAAGCTCTAGCTGGCGCTAAATAAAAGCTGTTTAAACAAATAAATCAATTCAGTATAATTATACAATTCATTGTTTTTTAGACTGGACTTTAGCCATTGGAGCGGGGCGCTTTTCCCAGATAGCATCCCCCTGCCT
>CAJCHM010000003.1 GCA_903970255.1 Acidobacteriota bacterium | reverse complement strand
GCTATTAACCTGGAGTTTGGACTAAATTTGGCCTGCAGGAACGAGCGAGACAAAATCAGATCTAACTGACCGACGAAGTCAATAGCGCTAGCTATTGATGAGGAGGAAGTTAGATCTGATGAAGTCGCAGCCGTCATCTGCAGGCTAAATTTAGTCCAAACTCCAGGACAAATGAGTCCATAACGTGATTTCTTTCCCTCCCCCCTCTGTGACACACAGGGGGAGGAAAAGTGTTACCTATGTGATCGACTGAACCTTAGGTACGCATTTGTCGGATCAACCTTAATTACTATTAATTACTCTCATCGGAATTGTTCAAAACTGCTTCTTCAACTGGTAAGACCCTCTGTTGCATCAGCTGTTTTAATCGATTTTGATAGCTCTCATCTGAATTGTTCAACTTTTCAACTGGTTTTTTGTGAAGATTCTCTTGCTCCAGCCGTTTTATCTCTCGGTAGAGCTGTTTTGTCTCTTCGTGCAGCTGTTTTATCTGCTGCTCCAGCTGTTTTAATCGATTTTGATAGCTCTCATCTGAATTGTTCAACTTTTCAACTAGTTTTTTGTGAAGATTCTCTTGCTCCAGCTGTTCTAATCGATTCTTCGCGTAATTTGCAATATCTAGCTTGTTAGCATATTGTTCAGGTGTAATTCCCTTTTTTGACACAGCGTAACTGCTTACTAATTCTCTTCTCATCACTCGAACTACTTCGAGATCTTCGTGAGCGATTGGAAGCAATTGGAGTCGTAATCTTGGTTCACCTGAACCAAGAATGCTACCAAAATTTCTCAATGTTTGTAAAGAAAGCCGATTAATAAGGCCTTTGAGGTATAATTGGGCTCTTAGAGCTGGTTTACTCAATTTGAGCGCTTTAGAAGGTGTCAAAGCTTTTTCTTTCCTTGTTTGTTTTTCTAGAGAAAGCCCTATTTTCTCTGAGGTCTTTTGATGAGGTGCAACAAACGTATTATTTATACCTACGGTTAGCGCTGGGTTTTCTGTAGTGCTATGTTCAGACCTTATTCTTTTAAACTGTGATTGAGCCTCCGGTAACGAAGCCCTTTCCGGTGACAAAGTCCTTTTTGCCTTTGTTTGTTCTTTTCTAGTGAGCTTGTTTTGTCTGAGGGATTGCATTTTTAAATCTCCGCGTGATTCGGGAGGTGTATTATTTATGGTTACAGTCGGCGCTGTGTTTTTTGTAATCGTATTTTTATATATTGGATACATTTTTAACTCCTTTAATTAATTTACTTTAATCATTCAAGAATCTAGCACAACTACTATCTTCAAATGTTATTATATCAGGCAGACGTATCAGCTGTTGAGGCAGTTGCAATCTAATGCTTGAAGCTTCCCGTGGTCATCGGACAGCTCACAACAGTTGCACCGATGAGCTTTTGACTGAAGATACTCGACTTTCGACTAATTCAGCAATTTTTAAAATTTGTTCCACCTGGACTTTAGCCATTAGAGCGGGGCGATTTTTCTAGATAGGGCCCGCAGGCAGCGGGAATTTTGTAATGGTAGGCTTGAATATGCCACCATTAAAAAATTCCCCCTGCCTGGAGGATGCTATCTGGGAAAAGCGCCCCGCTCCAATGGCTAAAGTCCAGTCTACAAAAACTTTTAAAAATTGCTGAATTAGTCGAAAGTCCAGAATTCTCGTTGTTCCACTTTTTTCAGCGGGAACCGCTGCTTCCGTAAGTTGATCCTTCCCACAAGGTGAGAAATAAAATAAGATGGGCAAAAGCAACAAAAGCTGTTAACCTCGGTAATGTTATGAATCCGCTCAGGCTATTAACACACGAAAACGATGTCCCAACCTAAGCCCTATTTATTCGATGAATTTTTTGCCTCGGGCAAAGAAGAGAGCATCAGCCCTTTTCTCACTCCATCTTCCCGTATTTGGGGGAAAAATCTCCCCTTAAAGACAGCTCTTTTATCTGCCTTCTTGCTGTTTACTGCCTTTGCAACCTCCTTTTTTATCCCCCCTCTCTCTCATCTTTTGTTGCTCATGGTTTATTTTTTAGCTGGAACGCCAGCGCTTTTAGGCTCGATTGAGGACATCAAAAACCTTGAGATCAACATCGATGTTTTGATGACATTTGCGGCTCTTCTTTCGGTGATTATTGGAAGCGGAATGGAAGGGGCGCTGCTTCTTGTGCTCTTTGAGTTATCTGGAGCCATGGAAAATATGGTTTCTGAAAAGACAAAGGGAACACTGCTGACCTTAAACCGGCTATCTCCCCGGTTTGCCTGTGTCATCAGCCTAGATGGCACCCTTTATGACAAATCGATCAAAGAGATCCCTATTGGAACCCATCTCCTCATCAAAGCCGGCGAAATTGTTCCACTCGATGGCAATGTCATTGATGGAAGCTCGTTTGTTAATTTGTTTCATTTGACAGGCGAGAGCCATCCTGTGTCAAAGAAAAAGGGGGATGAGATCCAAGCAGGAGCGCGCAATCTCGATGGAACACTAACAATTGAAGTAACGCGCACAAGCAGCGATTCAACGCTTACCCGTATCATCCAGCTCATCACACAAGCCCAAGAGGCAAAACCACAATTGCAGCGCTTTCTCGATCGATTTGGGAAATGGTATGCGATGACAATCATCGGCCTGTTTGCCCTTTTTGCTCTCACCATTCCCCTGTTCTTTTCTCTTCCCTATTTTGGTACCGAAGGGGGAATTTATCGCTCCCTTGCTTTTCTCATCGCAGCATCTCCGTGCGCTCTCATTATCGCGACTCCAACAGCCTATTTAAGCGCCATTAGCTGTTGTGCAAGAAGAGGGATCCTGCTCAAAGGGGGAATTGTACTTGATGCATTAGCTAGCTGCAAGCGGATCGCCTTTGATAAGACGGGCACACTGACCACAGGAAAACTCTCTTGCACATCTATCGAGGCCCTTTATGCAAAGGAGCCTTTTTGCAGTCTTGATGAGGCGCTCAGCATCGCCTGCGCTCTTGAGCGGCATGCTGTCCATCCCATTGCCGATGCCATCCTCTCTTTTGGGAAGGAAAAAGGGATTAAAAACACAAAGCTAACCGATTTCAATGCTGTTGCTGGATTTGGACTTGAGGGGAAAGCAGTGCTTAGCTCTAAAACAAGTGCAGTCTTTATCGGCCATGCCGAATTTATTGCTCAGAAAATTCCAGCCTCATTAAAAGATAAATGGGAAGCAGTCGAAGCTACTTTGCAAAAAGAAGGGCATATGAATACCCTTTTGCTTGTGGAGGATACTTTATTCTTGTTCCACTTTATCGACACCATCCGACCTGAATCGATTGGAATGATCGAGAGCCTAAAAAAAGGGATGCACTTGAACCCGATGATGCTCACCGGAGATCACTCAGATATTGCAAAGGCTGTGGCAGCTAAGGTGGGAATTGATGAAGTTTATGCCAATTTGCGACCTGAAGACAAACTAGCCAAAGTAACAGAATTTTCAAAACTTGAAGGGCTGATCATGGTCGGCGATGGGGTCAATGATGCACCCGCCCTTGCAAGAGCCACCGTGGGGATCTCTCTGGGTAAAATTGGTTCAGCCACTGCCATCGACGCCTCTGACATTGTCTTTTTAAACGACGACCTCTTTCTTTTAGATTGGTTGGTAGGCAAATCCCGGCAAACAATGAGAATTGTCAAACAAAACATTACCCTCGCCCTTTGCGTGATCGTTTTTGCCACAACCCCGGCCCTCCTTGGGCTCGTTCCCCTGTGGCTGGCGGTCATCATGCACGAAGGGGGCACGGTGCTTGTCGGCCTCAATTCACTCAGACTCCTCAGGAAGTAGAACAATAAATAGGATATTCGGGGAACCATCTGCAAGTATCGACTTTGCGCTCAATGTCTTCTTGAGTCAACTTGGGAACAAGACCCTCCTCTTGTGCAACTTGGATCACAGCAATGGCAATCTCGCGGCTGACATCGCGTAGAGACCGTAGATCAGGAAAGATCCCTGCCATGGGATCTTTCAGCATAGGGGCATGATTGCTTAAAATATCTGCTGCTTTGATGAACATCGTCTCTGTTACCTTGGGAGATTGGCAGGCGACGATACCCAGTCCCACTCCGGGAAAAATATAGACGTTATTGCATTGTGCGATGTGGTGTTTTTCCCCTTGATATTCTACAGGGGCAAATGGGCTTCCTGTGGCAATGATCGCCCTCCCTTCTGTCCAGTAGATGAGATTATCAGGGGTTGCCTCACAGCGCGATGTGGGATTGGAAAGGGGGAAAATAATCGGACGCTCTGTTTGAGCTGCCATTGTCCTTATCACCTCTTCTGTGAACACGCCCGGTTGTGCAGAAACACCGATGAGAATGGTGGGCTTTGCATTTTTTACCACATCTAGCAGGGTGATTTTATCTGGATTTGCAATCTTCCAAGTTTTTAACTCTGAGGACTCCCTTGCAAATCTTCTTTGCTCAAGATCCATATGGGTTAATCCGTGATGAACCAATCCGTTAATATCGATAATATAGAAGTTTTTAAGGGCTTCAGCTTCATCACTTCCATCGAGGATCATCGCCTGTAAAATGAGACTTGCAATCCCCATCCCTGCAGATCCACCGCCAAACATCACGATCTTCTGGTTTTTAAGCCTTCCCTTGCTGAGTTTGACAGCTCCAATGATTGCAGAGAGTGCAACAGCTGCAGTACCTTGAATATCATCGTTAAAGGAACAAATCTCATTCTGGTATTTCTCAAGCAAAGGGCGCGCATGGGGCTTTGCGAAATCTTCCCATTGCAATAACACTTTCGGGAATTGCTTTTTGATCTCTTTGACAAAGACATCGATAAATTCATCGTATTGTGCCCCTGTCACGCGAGGGTGTCTCCATCCCAGATAAAGAGGATCGTTCAGAAGAGTTTCATTATTCGTACCGACATCGAGCATGACAGGGAGCACTTTGCCTGGATGTATCCCGCCAAAAAGGGTGTAGAGCGCAAGTTTTCCCTGCGGAATGGCCATTCCGCCCACTCCCACATCGCCCAATCCCAAAATCCTCTCCCCATCAGTAACGACAATCACCTCTACTTCAGAATGGGGAAGATTTTTAATGATTTCTCTGATTTTGTTCTTTAGAGGATAGGAAAGGTAGATACCGCGGTGTTGTCGATATAAAATGCTAAAATGCAAAGAGACATCCCCCACTGTCGGCGTATAGATCAAAGGCAGCATCTCTGCGATATGCTCATGAACTAGGCGGTAAAAGAGGATCTCATTGCGATTTTGCAGCGAGGAGAGGAAAATGTATTTGGCTAGATCATCTCTTCTTTCTTTAAAATTCTGGTAGCGCCGCTCCAGTTGTTCTTCCAAAGTAGAGATGTGAAAGGGAAGCAAGCCGTGAAGTTTAAGGGCATCCCTCTCTTCTGCGGTAAAGGCTGTCCCTTTATTGTAGAGAGGATGATTAAGGATCTCCTCAGGTTTTAACGAAAGCTTAATCGATTCCATAGCCTTTGCGCCTTGAATATAGTCAGTTTTCTGTGTATAGCTGTCGGGTAAGGATTTGTCAAAGACTTTGAAACTGGAGTTTCGACTAAATTTGGCCTGCAGGGACGAGCGAGACAAAATCAGATCTAACTTCCTCCTCATCAATAGCTAGCGCTATTGATGAGGAGGAAGTTAGATCTGATGAAGTCGCAGCCGTCATCTGCAGGCCAAATCTAGTCCAAACTCCAGTTGAAAGGGAGAGCTTGCCTTTCGTGGGGAGGAGCAAGCTGAGGTGTGACAAGCGCCGGGAACGAGCATTTGTCACACCTTACTAATTAAGTGTACCATTTTTTGGCAAAAGCTTGATGAACTTCATCTAAAGCTTTAAGTTTTATTTCTGCGGACACTACCTTTTGAACATTTCCAGGGTGGAAAGGATCGTTATTCACAGGCTCCCCGACAGCCTCCTCTATCTCTATTTGCACGTTATTGACACCCTCGTCGATAACAACCTGATTGATCTCTTCTTTCCCTTTTTCATTAACGTTTACACTATCTTCATTTCTTCTATGCAATATTAATACATCGCTCACTGATGGCTCATGAGTGCCACATAGCGCAATACGTCCAAATTTGTAATTAAACTTCCAGTGATTAGGATCTATATTATCCTGAGAATTTTCATTCGACTGAATTTTGCAAGCTATATAGATCTCATCATGAAGAGCGTGAACTGGATTATTCAAACCCTCTGGCAAATCTCGCGGATCTAGTTCTGCTCTTTCCAATACATTCGATACCGAAACGGTATTATGATGATCTTCGTCACCCAAATATTCCCCAAGCATAACTAGCAATGCTTCCACTCTAACACATTGGAACGCACGTCCATAATCAGCTAAGGAGGGGTTTCCATTTGGCGCGATCCGTTTCAAGTGGGATTCGAGCATGTCCTGTAAGGAAACTGGAGACTTAGCAGATAGCGTTACTGAGGTTTTCATGTGGTAGATTTCATTTGATAATGCAGATCCAATTTGCTGGAGTTTGTCTTTCTCTGGTAAGTTTGCATTGGCAATGCAGTGTAATTCATTTGCAAAATTGTATACATCCCATGAACCCAGTTCGATCAACTTCACAGGGCTCTTCGGAAGAACCTCTTCTACGATCACCTCGGCAGAAGGTATCAGCTGGGTGGGTCTATTTCCGATTTCAAGCTGAAGCCTCATCGAGTTGACACATTCTAAAGTCTCCTCATTCAACTCAACCCCTTGTTCAAAACATTTCAGTTTTTCCATGTAGGACTTGCTTTTTTCTTTTGCTTTTTCAAGCTCTAGATTTGGCAATTGCGCAATCTTTTCTTTTAGGTATAAAGCCGCTGGGTGAACACCTTCAGATCCGAACTTCCCCAAAACATAGAGGACGACTTGATCAGCAAAATCACAGTTTTGCTTAAGTTTAACTATTTTTTTCTGCAGTTGGATAAAGTCTTCTCCTGAGCACTTCCCTTCATTGGCAAACATGCATAACTTGCCATACAGTATGTCTGCCTGAGCGCGCACAATCCCCACTTGAACACCATCGCAGAATTGAATATCATTAACGAAAACCTTTTTCTTAATTGCCTTATCATCATTAATGCAGCGCGTGAGCGACTCAAACGATGCATTCTCTACCGGTACTTGACATTTCATCATGATTGCAAACAGTTTGTTTGATAACTCCAAATGCTCTGCAAACTCAACCTCCCCATTTTTTGCGCAAGTAATTAATCGGCCTGACATATAGTTAGCCGCAGTTTGAGCATAACTTGTTGAAATCGTATCACGCATCTCACCGAGTTCTTTACCTGCTATCAAAACATTAGTAAATTCATCAAAATATTCAGTCCATTTGCGGATTAAGTTTACCGTAGACATAGTGCACCTCTTAGGGTTTATGGTTACTTGCTTTTTTCTTAACAAAGAATTTACAAATACTGTCGACATTACGTCAATCTTTAATTTGGATCTGTCAAATCTTGTAGTGGAAAAAAAATGGGAAGGTGATATCCATAGATTTTAATCTTGAAGGAGCAATCAATGAGTACCCCTCCATCTAGACAAAGACTTTCTAAAGAGCACTTGCATGCGGCCATTCAAAGAGAGGCTAAACGATTCGAGGCGTATTGTTCCTGGATCGAGCAGCATATGCCTGCAAGCTTTTTTGAAGAGGTCGACCAAGATAGCATTTTGCTCATTGTCTATAGACTGATGGGATTTAACCTCAATGACTACTTCTCTCATATTCATCTCAAGAATATGGCATTCACTCTGAGCTTAGATAGCCCGGATGTCGACTTGCGCATTTTACGCCAATACAAGAGCTTTGGAATCAAAAATTATCGGTCGTTTATATCCAATGAACCTCCCCCATTTCCAGGTTTAAAACAACCTTTGCGCATCGCAAGGATCGTTTTTAGCGATTATGTGGAAAAAACAGCGGAGCAGCTATTTGACAAGGAGAAGGAAAAAGAGATGATCACCAGTCTCAAAATGCGCAATAAAGCTGTTACAGAAGGAGATGTGCAGAGGTTAATCGCCTCTTTAAGCCCTCTGTTTTTAAAAGCGATGACAAAAGAGAGGTTGATCGTTGCACTCGATATGTTCTTTCGGGCTAAATCGCGAGATAATTGCCAGTATGAGGTGCGCTATAATGAAGATTGGAAAGATAAAAAAGACACCCCATCGTTGCAGATCGTTTTAGCCTGGCGCAATGTTCCCAAATACAATTTCCTCTACCATTTGGCCCAAACGATCCATCGACACGGCCTTGTGATGAAGCGGGTCAATGCCACCTATATCGATCCCTATAGCCGGCAAAATATTCTCCTCATGTCCCTTGGGCTGCATGGGATGAAAGGGGGCTCTGCGTGGGAGGAGGCAGACATTGCCGATTTTGTTAAAGAGCTTGTCACCCTCAAGTACTTTGAAGGGATGGAGATGATCGAGAATACCTTTGTTGCCACCTCTCTCCTTACAGGAAATCAAGGCAACCTACTTAAAACCATGACACAATTCATCCACCAGTGCCTTGTGCATATGGATGTGAATATGTATTCACTCGGCTACATCGAAGAGGGTCTTTGCCGCCACCCTGAGCTCACCGTCAAGCTAGTGCAAGCATTTGACCTCAAGTTCAACCCCAAAAGCGCCAACTTCCAAGAGTTCATGAAAATCCGCCAGGAGTTCAATCGGCTTGTCGATAATCTAGATACTGGCAATCAGCTCAACGATACCCGAAGGAAAAACATCCTCAAACAGGGGATGAATATGGTCTACTACACGTTAAAGACAAACTACTACCGCAAAAATAAAACCGCATTTTCTTTCCGGCTAGACCCTGCCTATTTAGACAATCTGCCGTTTGATCGAAAAGACAAATTCCCCGAACTGCCCTTTGCAGTTTTTTTCATGAAAGGTCTTTATTTCATCGGGTTCCATATCCGCTTCCGCGATTTGTCACGCGGAGGACTGCGTACGGTATTTCCAGAAAGAATGGAACAGATGATGTCCGAGAGAAACAATGTTTTCTCAGAATGCTACAACTTAGCCTATACCCAGAATAAAAAAAATAAAGACATTCCTGAAGGGGGTGCAAAAGGGGTGATCTTTCTCGAACCCTACGAGCGGCTCCACTCGGAAGAAGAGATCTATAAACGGGAACTCAAAGAAACTGAGCTTCCCCCCGACGAGATTAAAGAAAAGATTAATATTTTTCACAAGGAACAAAAGCTAGAATACCTTTATCAGACCCAGCGCTCTTACATCGAATCCTTTCTTGCTCTGATCAATTGTGAGGCAGATGGAACACTGCGCGCTAAAGACATCCTCGACTATTGGAAAAAACCTGAGTACATCTATTTAGGCCCTGATGAGAACTTACATAATGTGATGATCGAGTGGATTGCATTTTTTAGCAAATACTACAACTACAAACCTGGCAGTGCGTTCATTTCAAGCAAACCTGGGACCGGTATCAATCACAAGGAATATGGAGTGACATCTCTTGGGGTCAACGTTTACATGGAAGAGGTTCTTAAATTCCTTGGGATCGATCCCACAAAACAGAGCTTTACCATCAAGATGTCAGGGGGTCCTGATGGAGATGTCGCCGGGAACCAAATGCACAACCTTTTTCGCTTTTACCCAAAAACTGCCAAATTTCTTGCGACAATCGACATCTCTGGGACCATTTTTGACCCTCAAGGCTTGGACCTTGAGATTGTCAATCAGCTTTTTTTAGATTCCAAACCGATCCGTTTTTACCCGCCTGAGAAGTTAAATGAAGGGGGATTCCTGCTAGACACAAAAACCAAGCGGGAACAAAGCGCTTACGCCCAACAAACACTCTGCTGGCGCAAAAAAGAGGGCAAGCTAGAACAAGAATGGCTCTCTGGCAATGAGATGAATCACCTTTTGCGCCATAATGTGCACCAGGTCAAAGCAGATGTCTTTATCCCCGGGGGCGGACGCCCTAGAACACTCAATGAAAGTAATGTGAAAGATTTTCTGGATGAAACCGGAAAGCCCACAGCAAAAGCCATTGTCGAAGGGGCCAATCTCTACCTTACCCCCTGGGCTCGCAGATCGTTGGAAAAATTGGGGGTTCTGATCATCAAAGATAGCTCTGCTAATAAAGGAGGCGTCACCTGCTCCTCCTTTGAGGTACTCTCAAGCTTGGCCCTTTCCCAAGAAGAATTTCTACAGGAAAAACCCACTCTTGTTGCAGAAATCCTCGAGATCATCAAAGAAAGAGCACGTTGGGAAGCCCAATTGATGCTCAAGACCCATCTGGATACTGGGGGGATGCTGACAGATATTTCAGAATGGATCTCTGAGCGGATCAATTTATACAAGGACCAGTTGCAGGCCTACCTCCAAACGATCACCCTATCCAACGACCCCAAAGACCCCCTTGTCAACTGCCTTCTAAACTATTGCCCCCCCCTGCTTAAGACCAAGTATCAACAAAGGATCCTCCATGAGGTCCCCGATGTCCATAAAAAGGCGATCATCGCCTGCTTCATAGCCTCAAAAATCGTCTATTCCCGGGGGTTAGATTGGGCTCCGACAATTGTCGATGTGCTGCCGCTCATCACCCAAGACCCCAAAATCACTAAATCTTAAGTCCCTAAAAATTAATATATTATAAAATAATTAAGCAGTCTTGCATCCGAACTGCTAATTTTTTCTTGCACTCTTCCCATCATCCATGTTATATTAACAGTATAAAATGAAGAAAATAATGAAATCACTTACACCTAAAAAACCTGCCAAAGACCAAAGGGAAAAACTTATCCTCTTTGGCGTTGTCGATCTCTACTTGCAAACGGGCAAGCCGATTGGATCCAACACGCTAAGAGAGAATGGCTTTGAGGCTTTAAGTTCTGCAACAATCCGCAATTACTTTGCAAAACTCGAAGAGGAAGGGTTTCTCAAACAGCAGCACTCATCCGGAGGCAGAATACCTGCTGCCGCAGCTTATAAGGCGTATGCAGAGGCCCACTCTGATCAGCCCCGCATCACCTCAGCTCAGAAGAAAAATATCGATGAGTTGCTCGCCAAGCAGACGCGCGAGGTTGCCGCCTATCTATTCCAGGCTGTGGAAAAAATCAGCGATATCACAGCTTGCGCCTCCTTCCTCTCTGCCCCTAGATTTGATCAGGATTTCCTCCTTGAGATCAAAGTGGTTCCCATCGATGAAAAGCGCATTTTAGCCGTTCTAATCACAGATTTTGGGATCATACGCACTGAAGTGCTCTATACAGATAAAAAATTTTCTCCCCCTTTTCTTAAGCGATTGGAAACCTACTTTAATTGGCGCCTAACCGGCATTGAAAAACCCGCCCTTACCTCCATTGAAGAAACTCTGGGTGCAAAGCTTTATAAAGAGCTCATGCTGCGCCATATCGTCGGATACACCAACTTTAGCTCTGAAGATCTATTCCAGGCAGGATTTTCCAAACTGCTCGCCTACTCCGATTTTAACGACGCCGCAGCCCTTGCTAGCGGACTTGCCCTCTTTGAGAATAAACAGATGTTGCGCAACCTCCTCTCTCAAGCATGCCAGGTGGGAAAAATAAGTTGCTGGATTGGCGAGGATCTCCTCCCCTTCTCTCCCGAGGCCAGTGGCTGTTCCGTCATTGCTATCCCCTACAAGATCAACCAAACAGTCTGTGGAGCCTTTGGCATTTTAGGTCCCAACCGGATCCCTTACCGGGAACTCTTTGGCCAGTTGCAACACATTTCCGATTCCATTTCCGAGTCATTGACCAAGAGCATCTATAAATTTAAAATCTCATTCCGCTCTCCTAAACCCTCTCAGTTGGAATTCAAACAAAATTATCCAGGATCCCTCGATCAGGGGCAAACACTGCTGTTAGAAAATAAAAATTCATTTTAAAGGAGAAGCTATGACAGAAGAACAAGTACAAGATACGACAGAACCGCAAAAACCCGTTACCATCGAAGAGGAACTTAAGGATTACAAAGAGAAGTACCTTCGACTCTTGGCAGACCTTGATAACACGCGCAAGCGGATGCAAAAGGAAAGGCAGGAGATGACCCGTTTTGCAGTAGATAATATCGTCGTTGAAATTTTGGGCCCCATCGACAATTTAGAAAATGCTTTGCAATTTGCACAGAACATGTCAGACGAAGTGCGCAATTGGGCTGCAGGATTTACCATGATTTTAGAACAATTCAAAGATATTTTAAGCAACCACGGAGTGACACCCTTTCAATCGATCGGTCAAAAATTCGACCCCCAGCGCCACCATGCGATCGAGACAGAGGAAACCTCCGATAAAGATGAAGGAACCATTTTAAAAGAATACGTAAAGGGATATTGCAGTGGAGATCGCACTGTGCGGCCAGCTCGAGTAAAAGTCTCTGTTGCGCCCGGAACAAAAAACAATGAAGGGCAAAGATCATCAGAAGAAGCCCCTACAAATTAACATTAAGGAGAATCTAACTATGACACAAAAAAAGAAAAGTAAAATCATCGGCATTGACCTTGGAACAACAAATTCATGCGTTGCCATTATGGAAGGTGGTTCGCCGAAGGTCATTGCAAGCGCCGAAGGGGGACGCACAACTCCATCTGTTGTCGGCTATAAAGGGGGAGAGCGGCTTGTAGGTACTGCTGCCAAACGGCAAGCAGTCACCAACCATGACCGCACCATCTTTTCCTCCAAACGCTTCATCGGAAGAAAATACGCAGAGGTCGTTTCAGAGATTAAAACAGTACCCTACAAAGTGACCCAAAATAGTAATGGGGATGCTGTTTTTGAAATTGAGGGTAAAATCGTCACGCCTGAAGAGGTCGCAGCGCAAGTGCTCATGAAAATGAAAGAGACAGCAGAGGCTTACCTTGGCGAAACCATCACCGAAGCTGTCATCACAGTCCCTGCTTACTTTAACGACTCGCAGCGCCAGTCGACCAAAGACGCGGGACGGATCGCAGGCCTTGATGTCAAACGGATCATTCCAGAGCCTACTGCTGCAGCGCTTGCCTATGGCCTTGATAAACAACACGACAAAAAAATTGCCGTATTTGACCTTGGCGGCGGAACATTTGATATTTCCATCTTGGAAATTGGCGATGGGGTCTTCGAAGTTCTCTCCACAAATGGGGACACCCACCTTGGCGGCGATGACTTTGATAATGCGATCCTCCATTGGATGCTCGATGAATTCAAAAAAGAGCACGGGATCGACTTAAGCAAAGACAAGATGGCACTGCAGCGTCTGCGCGATGCCGCTGAAAAAGCTAAAATCGAGCTCTCCGGCACACAGACAACAGAAATCAATCAGCCCTTCATCACCATGGATGCAAGCGGCCCAAAACACCTTGCTCTGACACTCAGTAGAGCAAAGCTTGAGAGTTTGGTGCACGATCTGATCGAAAGAACGGCAGAGCCTTGCATCAAAGCGCTTAAAGATGCCGGCCTTGCGAAAGAAAAAATCGACGAGGTGATCCTTGTAGGTGGAATGAGCCGGATGCCCGCTGTGGAGAAAAAAGTAAAAGAGATCTTCGGAAGAGAGCCGCACAAAGGCGTGAACCCCGATGAGGTCGTTGCTATCGGCGCCGCAATCCAAGGAGCGGTTCTGACCGGCGATGTCAAAGACGTTCTTCTTCTAGATGTCATCCCCCTCACTTTAGGGATTGAGACATTAGGCGGAGTGCTCACACCCATTGTTGAGCGCAACACCACAATCCCCACACAGAAAAAACAAGTCTTTTCAACAGCTGCTGATAACCAGCCTGCCGTTACCATCGTCGTTCTCCAAGGAGAGCGCAAGATGGCCAAAGACAATAAAGAAATCGGCCGCTTTGATCTGACCGACATCCCTCCCGCTCCAAGGGGCACGCCCCAAATCGAGGTCGCATTCGACATCGACGCCGACGGGATCTTACATGTCTCAGCCAAAGATAAACAAAGCGGAAAAGAGCAAAAAATCCGGATCGAAGCAAAATCAGGGCTCTCAGAAGAAGAGGTCAAGCGGATGCTGCGCGATGCCGAAGAGCATATGGAAGAGGACAAGAAGCGCAATGAAGAGATCCAGATGCGCAATGAAGCCGACTCTCTTGCTTTCCGCGCTCAAAAAGCTCTAACCGATTACAAAGACAAGCTCCCTAAAAACGTCATCGACGATGTTCAGAGCAAGATCGATGCCGTGAAAAAAGCCCTTGAGACAACAGACCACGCTGCGATCAAAGCAGCTTATGAGGAGCTCAACTCCCATATGCAAAAGATCGGCGAGGCGATGCAGCAGGCCCAAGCTGCTGAAGGCAGCCAGACACCCCCTCCCGGTGCGGCAGGCGGTCAGCAGCAGCAAGGTGGCGGCAAGCCCGACATCGAGGAAGCTGAGGTTGAAATCCTCGATGAGGACGATAAGAAGTAACCGGTAGTTACGCATAACCCCAATTGAGGGTATATACTGGTGCTACCGAAGTAGCACCGGTATGGCTTCCCCTTCCTCTATAAGCCACCCAATTCCTCCTTACCGCCCGGGGGCGGTAAAAAGAATTGGGTGGCTTTTTTTTGTAGACCTCCACCTATCGAAGTTTACATTATCCCTATCCTTTACACATACAAGCACTTACAGCAACTACAACTGGACTTTAGCCATTGGAGCAGGACGCTTTTCCCAGATAGCATCCCCCTGTCTGGGGGCGCGCTATCTAGAAAAATCGCCCCGCTCCAATGGCTAAAGTCCAGTATAAGTAAATTAATTTTACAACCAACTGATATTTAAACTATTATTAATTTTTAATAAAAAATAATTTAATATTTGTATAAAAATATAAATCATTGATATAATCTATAATATAGTTAATAAAACACAAATAAAGGAAAAATTATGAATACTATTTCAATAGATAAGTTACCCACTCCAGTAATGTCGTACATTTTATCATTTATTCCCGAGGATGAAAAATTGAAAGCATTGCGCACTGTTTCAAAGTTTTTTAAAAAATGTATTGATTATAACTTTGACATACAATTAGCAAATATTGAAAAAAATAATAGAGAAAACCCAGAATTTGAAAAAATAATTGGAAATATCCGAAAGGATAATCCAGAAAGTGGTGGCTTTGTTTGGTTTCAAAAATTTAGTGAATTCAATAATATTAATGACAATCATTTCCTAGATAGATTCATTAAATTTTATAGAAATCACTTAGAAGACAATAAGCATATAATTGATATTTACAAATTGAATACTATTAAAGGCATTAGCAATTTAGATGTTGTATGTGAAAAAAGAGGAGAGGATGAAATAGTAAATATAATAAGCACTTCAAATAACGTAAATGAAGTAATCGTTAACAGAGTATTAGTAGGACATAAGTTAAAATTGGCTATAAACCTTCCACCACAATTGCTTTTTGCATTACGTAATCTCTATTCTTTTCCCACTCAAGTAATTAATCTTTATGCAAAGTTAGGGACAGTAAAACTTCAGAATCAGTCCGTAAAAGGACTTTGCGACCTTGACCTGCAGAGCAACAATATATTCTATATTCCCAAAGAAATTGGCTTATTGCAAGATCAACTAATAAATATTAATCTTTCTTTTAACAATCTATCATCTATACCTAAAGAAATTGGAAATTTATTCAAATTGAAAAAATTCTTCATTGCTGGAAACAAAATAAGATTCCTTCCCGAGACAATGGAAAACCTGGCAGGTTTAGAAAAACTCAACGTCCACCAAAATCCATTGGATGAGTCTTCTAAAACAGTGATGACAATGAAAGCCAAACTTGGAAAAAACATGCTTTTGCCATCTGAAATGGAACTACCTGAACCACAGGACGACAACAAGTAATACCGAATCTCTAAAAGAAAACCGCGCAAGACTTTATAGTGGGCGCGGTTTGATCGATTGCAAACGGATATTCATCCGTTTGTAATCTCTGAACCACCTTAACACTAATATCTTAGACAGTATATTGATTTTAATTGACCGTGTACATAAAATCGTATACAATGAAGGATGAAACGTATGGAAAAGCAGCTACGTGAATGCGGATGGCGGTTTGCAAGACATGGAGGGAATCATGATGCTTGCACAAATGGAGAGTTGTTTGAATTTATTCCCAGGCATACTGAGGTCAAGGAACTGTTGGCCAGAAAAATTTTAAAAAACGCAAAAAACAATCCGCCTAAGGGAGAATAATATGGAAATTCAAGGAAAAGTCTGGAAAGACGGAAAATTCTGGCTCGTTGAAGTCCCCACTCTTGATGCCATGACTCAAGGCAAGACTCGAAAAGAAGCGCTCTCCATGATTGAAGATCTAGTGCTAGAAATGACCAGATCTTATTTCAGTAATGACATTGGAAAGGATTTCGCAGTGACCGTGATAGATTATAAAAAAGATGTCATTGGAATTACCTCTAATGATACTAAGCTTCTTCTAGCGCTATCGCTGAGGAAACAAAGAGAAAAAAGCGGTTCCACTGTTAGGGAAGTCGCTGAACGTTTAGGTTCAAAATCCCCAAATGCCTATGCACAGTATGAAAAAGGAAGAACCAGTATATCTTTAGAAAATTATGAACGGTTACTCCAGGCTGCCAATCCATTTAAACATAGCGTTCTTAGGATCATCTAGAAACCTTGAGGTTCGATGGGCAATCGCCCTTTGGGCTCTAGCTTGCCAAGCACAACCTCCGCAGCAGCCTCTTGTGCCTCCACCTCATTTTCATAGGCAACGATTATTCCCTCAAAAAATGGCAATCTTGCAAGACTGTAGGGGGAGCCAAAAATAATAGCCATGACAGGGATGTTTGCGCTGGAAAGAACTCTTAAGATCTCTAACTCATTGGGGCCAAGACCAAACTGTGGCGGGGCTGTTGTGAGCTGAGAGAGGGCAAGGATGACTAAATCGTAATTTTGCAACTTCAATGTAAGCTCAGGATCGTTGAAGGAGAGAGTTTTCATAGGAACCGATCCTTCCAAAACAGCTTTAAAGGCAGGAGACTCCCCCCATTGGATCAATGCGACATTTTTTTCTGACAGGGGCAACATTCCCTCATTGCACACAACAGTCACTGCCTCTTCAAATAAGCGCTTTTTAAGTGCATAGGCAGTAGGAGTGTTGATCTGTTCCAAGATGTTTGTCACAGCTTGAGGTTCTTGGAAAAGGGCAAGCTCCCGTTTTGCTTTTAGAATTTTATTCACCCGCTTCTCGATCATGGCTTCAGAAATCTCTTTGTTCTCCACCGCTTCTTTGATCGCATCAAATGCTGCAGGAACATCCATCCTTAAAATCTGGTCGATATGGGGTGCAATATGATCGCCGTAAAGGAGCAAATCGTGGCCTGCTGTTAACGCTCTTAGGGCGATCTCTCCTGGGGAGTAGCTTTTGGCAAGAGCTTTCATGTTGAGTGCATCGGTGGTAATCAAACCATCAAAACCCATCTGATTTTGTAAAAGATCGGTGATGATCCGTTTAGAAAAGGTGGCAGGCAATAACGTTTCTTCTGCTAGCGCCTCCACATACAGATGGGCCGACATGACCATTTTCACCTTCGATTTGATTAACTGCTCAAAAGGAAAGAGCTCGATGCTCTCCAACTCTTGCCTGTTGTGATTAACAAAGGGAAGGTCGACATGGGAATCTACAGATGTATCGCCGTGACCTGGAAAATGTTTGGCACAGGCATAGATCCCTTGCGACTGCATCCCCAGCATGACCATCTTGGCAGCAAGGGCTACTTGCTGCGGATTTTGACCGAACGAGCGCATGTGGATGATCGGGTTGAGCGGGTTGGAATTAACATCGCTAACCGGTGCCAAATTAACATGCACACCGACAACACGACACTGGCGCCCGATTTCCGATCCAAGCTGGTAGAGAAGGGAGGTGTCTTGAATGGCCCCAAGGGTTAAATTCCGAGGAAAAGAGACACATCCCTCAAGGCGCATTGCCAATCCCCACTCCCCATCTTGGAGGCAGAGTAAGGGCAAAGGGGCGATTTTCTGCAGTTTGTCAATCAGATCCTTTTGACCCTGAACCGTCCCCTGTTTCAGGAGGATCCCTCCGACCTTGCCCCCTTTGATGAGCTTCTCTAGATCCTCAAAATGATCCTCTCCTCTCAGCTGGCAAGCGGGGATAATGAAGAGCTGTCCGATTTTTTGATCGAGAGTAAGGGGAGACTCTTCTGTATGCCCTTGATTTTCAACAAAAATCAATATGGGAATTAAAAAAATTAGTCTATTTAAATAACTCATGTTTTTTGATATAATAAACATTGTAAAATTAAAAAAGAAAAATAATTTAAATATAGGCAATTCATGACAACCCAGACACTTTCAGATCAGATTCGCGATTTAAAATATGTATTTGATATTACATACGCATCAGCACTAACCAGCGATGACACAAAAAATGTCGAAGCCTATGCAAGGAGCATGACCGAGCAATCTGAAAAAATCAATAAGATCTTGAACCCTCCCTCTAACACAATCAGCCGTTATTTTAATATCCAGCCAAAGAAACCGACCCTCGATTCTGATCTTAATGCTGACGCTATAATCAAGGATATGGAAGAAAAGATTCAAAAAATATATGACAAAAGTATTCTCCCGCAACCGCAACACAATCGATTGGATTCCCCTCTTTTTGTTGATAACCAAGCCCTAAATTTTACCCCCGTTTACTACGAGGATCCCCTAGAACTTGCTGCAGGTTTTAGCAACATGGGTGCTAATTGTTGGGCAAATTCGATCCTTTCCATGATCATTTTTGTACCTAGCTTTCGACAAATCTATGAAAGGGTTGCAGATCATTATGCAAACAGTGGAGAGACTATCGAAAGGAAAAATCATGGGATCGCTCTACAAAACGCTTTGATAGCCTATGATACTGCACTTATTGAAAAGAAGGCTGTTCCGCCAGAGATTTCGCAAAATTTGAGGCTTGCGTTCCACAGTTTAGAATTTGGAGGTTTTTCTCCGGAAGCTTCAAAACATGAGGATGCTTGGGAAGCGTTGCATGGTCTAACAACAAAATATATAGATATTTTGAAAAACAAACACCCCAACCTCGAACAGGGGCAGCTTCCTCTTGCCGATCTGTATAGAGCAACACAAACCACGACATTTTGTGAACCGGTTGGAGAAGAATATGAACCCCTTTCCTACAAGACCTATTCCACCCTAATGCAAAACAACTCGATATCTGTAGGTCATCAGGGTTTTGAAATTCTCGTGGAATTGCAGAACAGTAAAGATGTTCCGTTTTCAAAGCTTCTTGCCCATTCTTTTCGCTATTCCATCTCAATCGATGGTGCGCTGCCTGAATATAAGCTGCAAAATGGCAAAGTACGACGATGCAAACTCATCTATGGGACCTACCAATTCTTAAATGTCCCCAAGGAATTTTTACTGATATTGAAGCGATTTGGGGATGGTAAAATTACAACGCCTGTGTGGATTGATAGAATCATTACTCTCCCTCCTGAGGCAACAACAGAAAAAAGATCAATAAACTATGAACTCGATTCCTTTATCGTCCATAGTGGATTTAGCCTTAATGGCGGTCACTACATTTGCTATAAAAAAATAGAGGATAAGTGGATTGAGGTAAATGATTCCGAGGTACGTTTTGTTGAAGAGAGGGAAATTGATCAGATTCTACATGGCCAAAAGGGGGAACATTATACTAGCTATTTGCATCATTACCGCCTACCGTTAAGTTCGAATCAAATAGCTGTAAACAATAGTAACAACACTGTTAATCTTTTCTCTGAATTTGAAACAACGCAAGAGTTATCCTCTAACAAAACACAAAAAAATAACGATTCCATTTTTTTAAGCACATTGTCATCCGATGCCATTAAGGCCTTTGCGCATGTGATTTGGTTACACGATGGAATGCCATCTGGCCTTGGTAATCACGACTATGGGACTAGAACATTACAGAATAACCCCAAGAGGCTTGGAGAAATCACTCTCCCTTGGTTATTGGGTAGCAAAGGCACATCTTCTCTTTGGGATCAGATGGCTTTAGTTCAAAAGAGAAAACAAGAGATCTTGGCTCAAATGCTTAAAAAGACAGAGCTACAGGATTTTTTAACCAAATTGAATTCTAGCTCTGTTGGCAATCAAGAACTCATGAGTGCTCTTCGATCACTTCCCAAAGAAATCCAATGGGATCTGCGCGGCCACATCTATAACGTTCACAAAGTGAAGTTTGGTGAAGCTTACGTCAATGATAGTAAATACAAATACGCCTATGGTGAGTTCATCCTATCCCAGGGAGATGTCAAAAATGTATTATTGGAAGCAAAAATCGTCGACCAAATCCTACTCACCTATCAAAATGATCTAAAAAAAGTCGAGTCGAGTTTTGAAAAAGAGCAGTTACAAGCTTTTTGTGAGCTACTTCAGTGCGATCATCTGACAAATAAGCAATTAGAAGAGGGGTTCAAACGGTTTGAATTGAGCGACATTCTGCGTGGAAAAATCTATGAAGGGATTTGGATAAATGGGGGCAGACAGAAAGTGGACTCGTACGGAGAAATCGAATTCCGAAAAAATCCCCGCTGCGCTCTTGAGGTAATTAAAGATCTGTTAAAAGAGGGAATTGGATAAGTCGCTTGCAATTCCCTCTATCCCCCACCTTCTAAAACAGGCCTGAGAACAGGCGCACCAGGTCGTTGTAGGTCAGGTAAATGAAAAGCGCGATCAGCAAGACGACAAAGGGAATGATGAGCCTTTCCATCGTCTTAGACTTAATTGGCTTTCCGGTGATCCATTCCCAAAGGGAAAAGCAGATGTGTCCCCCATCCAAAACGGGGATGGGAAGCAAGTTCAAAATCCCTAGATTCATGCTGATCATTCCCAACCAAAAGAGTGCTTCTTTGAAACCTGTTCCCCAGCTTTGGTGCATGACCTGAACAATACCGACAGGACCTGACATATATTTGGGGGTAATTGTCCCGGTAAAGAGTGCGATCATGGTTTTACATGTTTCCCGCAAAACATCTCCAAAAAGCGCAAATGGGGAAGGGTTGTATTGCACAGAGCGATCCGCCATCACAATCCCTAGTTTAAGCTTATTCTGCTCGCTTTGGAGCATCTGAAGTGCTAAAGCCCTTTGCGATGGGTCTTTGATCTCTTCAATCTGTTTGAGCTGTGCTTGATAGAGTTCTTCAAATTCTTCTCTTTTATCTTCGGGGATGGACAACTGGCTCCAGGGTTTAGGAGCAACGGGGTTGAGCAATTTAAGATTACCCCTATTAGCAATTGCATTAGGCGTGCCGATCGATTGGATCATTGCGCTTAAATTTTCCCAGTCGATGTCTGCTAAAAAGGCCTTATCAGCATCTTTCCAAGATACAGGAGCTATGGGGTTATTCTTCTTTACGATGATCTGAATTTGCCGCTCTTGCAAAAGATGCATCATCTCCTGAGAAGATTGTATGGGAGTGCCGTCGACTGCGACGATCCGATCTCCTGAGAGTAGCGGCACTTCTAAGGGTGAGCGCTTGGAGGCTTCAGGTTGTTGCTCTAAAGTATCCTCATTCAGATAGGAATAGGCATTTTCAATGTGAGCGTCATAGGTGAGGTTATAAGGGATGAAAAAGAGTGCATTGAACTTGCCCTTGATCTTAGCCTCATGCTGCCAGTCTTCAATCTCAGCCTTTTGCTGTGCATTGAGTCGAAGATCAGAAATTTTTAATCGAGGCACTCGCGATAAAAAAGTTTTATCCCCTCTTTGTACTGTGAGCAATGCTTTGGGCTGGTTAATTGTTTCAACCAATTGGTCTTTAGAGAAGATGAGCTCACCGTCGACCCAAAGAATTCTATCCCCATCTTCAACACCGCTATCTTTCATGGGGGAGTTTTTATCCAAAGATAGACTCACCTTCTGATTATAAATCAGATAAGACGCTGGACGCACTGTAAATAGAAGCGTTTGTATCCTCTCGTGGATCGGCGCTCCTTTTGCAAACTCAAATTGATATTGAAAAGGGGCGCTCGATTGTTTGAGATAATTGATCTCAAGGCCATTGATTTTGGGTGGAGAATCTTCGAGGATTGCAGCATAGAGCAAATCTTGAAAATTCCGAAAGGGTTTTTGGTTGATTTGCTTGATCTCATCGCCAGGTCTTACTCCTGCGGCATAGATCCCGGATGTGTGATCGATAGATCCGATGATGTGGGTATAATCGGAAAAAGGCTTGCTCCTTCCCCCCATTGTCCAGAGAAGGCAAAAGGCGACAAAGGCAAAGGCGATATTGACAATCGGTCCCATTAAGGCAACTTTGATTCTCGACCAAGGTTTTTTTCCAAAAAACCCATCGGAAATTTGATAGGGTTCAATGCTCCCCTTTTTCTCCATTCCTGCAATCCGAACATACCCTCCAAAGGGCAGATAGCACAACTGCCATTTCACCCCATCTTTTTCCCAGGTATAAAAAGGTTTGCCAAAACCAATCGAAAAGGCCTCTACTGTCATCCCTTCTCTTCTTGCCATCCAATAATGACCATATTCATGGATAAAAATGAGAAAGCCAAGTCCAAAAGCTGCCAAAATGATATAGAGGAGACTGAAAAACATATTTTATTCCTTAAAAGTCAATCATCGCAGTTATACCCCGATCGAGGTATACCCTTTATACTCGATAAGTGATTTTTTCTAACTGAAAATCTCGAATGGAGATGTTTTACTAGAAGACAAATAAAGTAAATGGCACCCAATAGAGTTGCGACAAGTCCCGATGTTGAAAGGGGAAGATGATAAACGGAGAGTAAATGTCTGGCAAGGGCAACACTAATTAGGGCAGCGCCAACGCCCATTGCGATGGCTAGAAGAAGTAATTTTTTGAGACTGTGGACAAAAAGCCTGGCTGTAAGGACGGGGCCCACGAGAAATGCCAGCACGAGCAATACCCCAACCGCTCGAAAAGCACCAATGACAGTTGCTGAGGTGAGCACCATCAGAAGATAGTTGAATAAGGAGGAAGAGCTGCCCTGAGTGCAGGCAAAATTGCCATCAAAAGCGGTCATTTTAAATTCTTTAAAAAATAGAGCAATCACAACAAAATCAAAAAGAACAATCCATAAAATGAGTTGGAGATCATGAACATGGAGGGCATCGACATTTCCCATGATTGCCTCAGTGCCCAGATGGGTATTGCGCGTAAATATCGTCACTAAGACAAGACCTAATGCAAATAAGGTGGTGAAGACAAGGCCGGTGCTTGCATCTTCTTGTAATTTCAAAAAATGGGTGAGCAGCTGTGTCAGCAATGTGGTGATAAGGGCGGTGGCAAGCGATGCGATTAAAAGCACATGGATGCTTAGGCTGTAGGCATGTCTTTCTGATTCGGCAATAAAGGGGATCATGATGAGATAGGCGATCACAATCCCAAGTAAAATGGTATGGGAAAGGGAATTGGCTAACATGGTCATTTTCTTTAACACAAGAAAAGCACCTACAAGGGCGGAGGCCACTGCCACAAGACTTAAGACAAGAACCTGAACTTCATCGGAGGCTAAATCTGAAAAAGCGATCCTCCCAAAGAGGAATTCGATCATCCGCTGCAGGAAAAGCACAATGAACTGAACAAAATCTTTACCAGAATAGGGATTAACCCCAAGGATGATCATATTTCTACCTCAGGAGGAATAGGCTGTGCATGGGGATCTCTCTTAGGGTCGCCAAGTAATTCTTTGAGTTCTTTCTCCAGTTCAGGGGTAATGATATGCTCCATTTCTTCAGCGCTTGCGTGTACTTTTTCCACCCCCTGTCCAAGAGAAACTAGGTAGGCCTCCCATAACCGATGGAGGCGCACAATGCGCATCGCCCTCACCTTGCCATCTTTTGTCAGCGCAATGGTATGGGTCTTTGTCTCTTCAATCCACTTATGAGTTTTGAGACTCCAAATCACTAAACGCATTTGTAAAAATGGCAAGGGCTGCCATTTTTGGATCTCAACCTTGGAAATCCCCCCTGTTTTTTCATGCCGCCATAAGTATTTGAGTAAATTATCCTCTATCCGCTGCTGTCGGAAGCAAACAATGCGAAGAAGGCGGCTAAAAAGACCATTGCGGGGCGCAAACAATAGAGATAAACAACAAATCGCTGATGCCGATAACAAAATCATCGGCCCTGTAGGAAGAGAAAAATCTCGATGGATGCTCGATTTAGGGATCTCAACTGAAAAGTAATTTCCCAAAAAACCGCTCAAAGCCCCTATTGCCCCAGCAAAAAGGAAGACTGCCCATAACCGGTGAGTGAATTGGCGCGCTGCAATCGCCGGGGCTATTAGCATACCAGCCATCAAGACAACGCCCACACTGCGGATGCCGATGACAATTGCAAGAACCAAAAGGAAAAACAGAAGATTATCAATCAAGCGGATGGGCAATCCGACAGTCTTAGAAAAATCTTTATCAAAAATTGCCATCTGAATTTGGCGGTAAAGAAGAAATAGAGCAATCGACAATAGCAAAGCCAAGAGCGCATAAAGGATGACGTGAATATCTGTCATCGTCGCTGCCTGGCCGTAAAGAAATATCTGCACCGTTTTATACCATAGCGCATGTGTAAATTGGATCCGGCTGGCCACAACCACCCCAGCGCCAAAAAACACGGACAAAACAAAGCAGAGCGCAGCATCATTTTTGACATGGAACTTCCCCTCCAAAACTTCAATCAGCAGAAGTCCTAAAAAAGAAGTGACAAAAGCCCCCACTAGGATAGCAATAGCCACTTCATCAGAGGCTAAAGGAAAAAAAGTGGCCATGAAAAGCACACTGAGGACAACCCCGGGATAGGTGGCATGGGAAAGGGCCTCACCCAAAAGGGAGCGCTTTTTTAAAAAGACAATGACTCCAACAAATGCAGAAGAGAGGCACATGAGCATGCTTCCGATTGTCGGAGCCTGCAGTACAGGATCTGTGAAATAGTGCCAAGGAGAAGAGAACATTATTTCATTCCCGATGTTCTATTCTGAGTTAACTTTGTTGCTTCATCAAGAAGGGCGGAGCTCCTTCCAAAGGTGCGCATGATCGTTTCTGTATGAAATGTTTCTGATACAGGTCCGCTTGCAACAAGGCAGGTATTTAACATAATCACCCAGTCAAAATAGCTATCCACAGTTGTGAGATCGTGGTGAACGACAAGGAGAGTTTTGCCTTTTTGTTTCAATTTATCCATCAGCGCGATGATTGCTTTTTCGGTTGCCATGTCAACCCCTGCAAAGGGTTCATCCATAAAATAGATATCTGCATCTTGCAATAGCGCGCGTGCGATGAATAGCCGCTGCTGCTGTCCTCCTGATAACTGGCTAATCTGCCTGGCTGCAAAGGGAAGCATACCTACCATCTCCAAAGCAATTTCCGCAGCTCTCTTGTCAGCAGCTTTTGGCCATTTAAATAGACCTAGCTTCCCATATCTTCCCATCAGTACAACTTCAAAGGCTGTGATGGGAAAGTCCCAATCCACAGAGGTGCGTTGAGGGACATAGGCAATCTTCTGCCTCATTTTTTTATAAGGCTGCCCAAAAAATTCTATCCGCCCAGATAAAGGATGGGTCATTTCAAGCAGTGTTTTTAAAAAAGTGCTTTTCCCAGCCCCATTGGGACCGATAATGCCGACCAACTTTCCTTCAGGTATTTCGCAGCAAATATCCCAAAGAACCGGCGTTTTATCGAAATTGACACTGAGTTGATCGACTGTGATGGCAATTTTATTTTTTGGGGATGTCATTTCCAGGCCTCGTATAAAACATGGGCATCATAGCCGATCATTTTTAGATAGGTATCCGCATCGCTCCCTAAGGGACCCATCGCATCTCCATAGAGCGCAAAAGGGGAAATCTCCACGATCAGCCCCTTGCGCTTACAGGCATGGACCACTTTTTTTAGTGAATCGCGGCTCACATTAGATTCAGGGAATACAATTTGGATATGATATTTGATTAAATGGTCAATAATTGACTGGATGTCGGCGGCACTGAGCTGCCCTTCAGGGGAAAGACCCTCTGGGGCGCAAAATCGCTTTTTCCATTCTCCAAACAATTTTTCCTCAGGGGTTGCAAGATACGCTCTGGCAAAATAGTTAAACGCATCGTGGCTTGTGACAAGGTAACGTTTATTTTCAGGCACGCTTTGCAACTGATCATAAACGCGTTTATTCACATTTTTCATTTTTTCTAAGACGATCTCCCCTCTTTGGCGGTAATCCTCAGTGCCTGCGGGATCGATCTTGGAAAGGGTAGCGACAATGGGCTCGATAATTCCACTCCAAAGGGAAATATCCATCCAAATATGAGGATCGATCTCATTACCCAAATGGATAATTCTCTGCGGGTATTTTTGTAGGATAGCATCGCCTAAGCTAAAGGCGTTTGCGTGGCTCTTAAGCTGATATTGCAAACTGGCTCCATGCTCCAACCCAAGTCCGTTGTAAAAAATCACTTGAGCCAAAGAGATTTTTTCATCATCCCCCTTTACCAGTTCATAACTATGGGGGTCGATTTCTCCGCTGATTAAAGCAATCGCATCGATCCTATCTCCCCCAATCTGCCTAACGATGTCATCAATCATTGCTGTGGTCGATAGCACCTTTACTTTACCGTTTTGTGTAGCAAAAATCTCAATTGCAGAAGGGGTTCCAGAAGAAGAACATCCAGTAAGAACAGCACAGAACAGAATTAAAAATATACCCAAACAACTTTTCAACTGAGCCCCTTTAAATTTCTTAAGTGTCTAAAAGAATAAATCCCTTTCGAGCAACCGCTGGAAAATATAATCTGCAAGCCATATCTACCCACACTTGTAATGCGAAGGGCTGTCACATCTTCTGGAATCAAAGTCGAATCAATCAGCACCCTACCCGTCGTCTCATCGCGGCATCTTGCACAGGCGCAGCTGCGCTGCAGCTCACAATAGCGATAGTCACAGATTTTACCATCTACCCACTCAATAGTAAACCCATGAAGACTATTTTGCCGGATTGAACGAATGAATATCGGCTGTTTGTAAATCAAAATGTTTCAAATGACCTTGTTGGAGTGCTTCAAATGACTCTAGCTGCTCTCTCACGTTTTCTGCAATATAGCTTAAACTTGAACCAGGAATAAGATCTGACTCAACTTTAAAAATCGATTTCCCCTCATCGCAGCATCGGCAAATGATAGGATCTAGTGGCACATTTCCCAGAAAATAAATTCCATGAAAACCTGCAAACCTCTCCCCTCCTCCTTGCCCCAATGGGTAATAGCGAAGCTGATCATTAGCCACGAAGTAGCTCATATTTTCCACAAGACCTATAATTGGAACCTGCATCTGTGTGAACATCGCACAAGCTTTTGCAACATCCAAAAGGGCAATCTCTTGGGGTGTTGTCACAATGACGGCCCCCGATAGCGATCCTTCTTGAATCAGCGTTAATTGAATATCTCCTGTACCTGGAGGAAAGTCGATAATTAAATAATCCAATTCATCCCAATCTACAAGATGGATGAACTGTTTGATAATCCCATTGGCAATCGGAGCCCTTACAGATGCAGGGTCATTTTCCCCTAGAAAATAAGCCATCGAAATCAATTTAATTCCATGAGAAACCGCGGGAATAATTCTTTCTTTGATTTCTGAATGCTGAAGAGGCAGGCTCTCCTCAGGCAGCATTTTTTTTGATGATGGACCATAGAGATCGGCATCCATTAATCCCACCTTCAAACCTTTGCTTGAAAAATAGTGAGCCAGATTAACAGCAATCATCGACTTGCCCACCCCCCCCTTGCCTGCGGCAACAGCAATGACATGGCGAACATGGGCTAAATTATTTTGATTGGAACACGACATATCAACTCATAAAACACTAAATCAAAATTTATAGCGGACAAGCAAAATTATGACTAGGATATTAGGATATACCGGTGCTATTTCAAACGTGCCTGTAATTTTTGTTTTAACGCGACCATTTTTCCTTTCCCCAAACAGGGACATTATTCGAAGTAATAAGGCCCTGTTTGGGGGAAGGGAAAAGGGGACCGTTAAAACAAAAATTACAGGTACGTTTGAAGTAGCACCGGTATATACCGGTGCTACTTCAAACGTACCTGTAATTTTTGTTTTAACGCGACCATTTTTCCTTTCCCTAAACAGGGACATTATTCGAAGTAGGAAGGGAAAAGGGGGCCGTTAAAACAGAAATGACAGGTACGTTTGAAGTAGAACCGGTATATACCGGTGGAGATTCAAGCAATACAGATGATCCAACCATCGAACAAAAAAAAAGTTATTTGCAAAAAAACCTATCAATTCTTAGAATCACGAAAACGTAAATTGGTAGATTGATTGCTCCCTGGAATTTTTAATTAACTCACCTGATTGAGTCAAAAAAACGAATCGAAGAAAAAGAAGATTGCAAATAAAATCAGGATAAGTTAAATCGACTATCAATATTATCGCGTAATGGGCTTTTTTATTTCTTAGAGTATGTGGTAGGTTTTGGTTTTTTGATTTTTGCGCACTTTGCCTTAGGCTCTTATTCTATTGTTTAGGACATAGTTTAATTAAATGGAAAAGACGCGGAAATCAAAACAACCAAAATCAACAAAAGACTCTAACTGGATTTTAGCCATTGGAGCGGGGCGCTTTTCCCAGATAGCATCCCCCAGGCAGCGGGAAAAGCGCCCCACTCCGATGGCTAAAGTCCAGTCTAAATAAAGATTTGGCGTGAAGACTTAATATCTTCCACAGAGAAACCTTTGCCGATAGAAAATTTTCTAGAAACAAACAAACTCACATGAGGAAATAATGGAACAAAAAACAAAAACTTTGAATGAAATTGAAGATATCATCTCAAAGGCAATCAAAAAGGTTAATGGAAGAAAAGAGAACGATCTTTGCAAGTACCTCCCAATGACAAGCGGTGGTTACATGCACCATTTTACTTTAAAGAAAATGAAAAGCAAAAATCCTTCTGAACTGGCCACCTTAATTGAGAAATTTATTATCAACATGGAAAGACCCTCTTCTGTTGCTCCTAAACAGAGAGCTGCTCGCGGCTCGCGCAAACGGAGAGACCAAGTGGCATTTACTCGCAATCAGCTCGAAAGAATGCTCAATATTGCGCGGATGGCAGGAGATTCAGAAATGGTTTCCATTCTTGCGCCAAAAAAATCATTGGCAACATGCAAAAGAGAACTTATCTCTTCAATCCGCCACGGGCGCGTTGAGCCAGAACTTTGGAACGGCTATGTTGAATCGTTAAATGCACTTCAGCAAGCGTCAAATTCACCGCTAAATGAAATGCTCGCTGCCCTTTCGAAACAATAAAAAAGTTTATCCTCCTGACCACCTTTGCTCCATTCGGAACATCGGTGGTTTTTTATTTCCCACTTTTTTTTCACTATTCACCCTCACGCAAGTAAAATATTTAAGAGAATTTGAGCCTCTAGAAGGGATTTCTCTTGAATTTAAACTAAAATCAGCTAAAATCCTTTCGTTTGAGGCTAATCGTTATTACACCTCAAAGAAAATCGCATTTGTTACGAGTATAATTGTTCGCCTGTTTTGACAACTTGACCTATACAGCGCGCCGTATATAGCTGATAGAAAAGTTGTCTTATCAAGCGAACATTTATGATTACGTCAATCCGTTCCAATTTCAAATTTGGATCGGGTTGCCGTATAGCAAATGGTGCTTAAATTTTTGAAACTTGTTTATTTATAGGAACAAACCAATGTCTGAAACTAAGAAAGCTGAATTTGGTAGATGGAGGTCATTCTTCTGGCCAGTCCATAACTTTGAGCTCAAAAAGCTCCTACCGATGTTTTTTCTTTTCTTCTTTATCAACTTCAACTACACGATCTTGCGAGATACAAAAGACGCATTGATCGTGACAGCACCAGGATCTGGCGCTGAAGCCATTCCCTTTTTAAAAGTATGGGGAGTACTTCCAATCGCAATCATTTTTATGATTGTCTACTCCAAGCTGAGTAATATCTTCAGCAAACAAAAGCTGTTTTATACGACAATTACCT
The DNA here is from genome assembly GCA_903970255.1 of Acidobacteriota bacterium. Lineage (GTDB taxonomy): Bacteria > Chlamydiota > Chlamydiia > Chlamydiales > Rhabdochlamydiaceae > CAJCIW01. The sequence goes on along the minus strand of CAJCHM010000003.1, from coordinate 46,219 downwards.
TCTTTATTGCTTTCTTTGCAATCTTTGTTCTCCTTCTGTACCCAAACCGAGACGTGCTCCACCCTTCCGATGCCGCTGACAGGCTCCAGGCTTTCCTTCCAGAGGGTTTTAAAGGCTTGGTCGCCTTGTTCAGGAACTGGACCTATGCCCTTTTCTATGTGATGTCAGAGCTTTGGGGTAGTGTGGCCATCTCCTTGCTTTTCTGGGGTTTTGCAAACGATACAACAAAAGTTTCAGAATCAAAGCGCTTCTATGCATTATTCGGTCTAGGCGCCAATCTTGCGATGCTCTTCTCCGGCCCTGCGATCATCTACTTCTCTAACATCCGCAGCAGACTTGCAGCAGACGTCGATGCATGGGGAGTGACTCTTAATTATATGGTTGGCATGGTGTTCATCTCCGGCTTAATGATTATGGCAATCTACCGTTGGATCAACAGAAATGTCCTTACAGATCAACGCTTCTATGATCCTTCAGAGATGCAACGAGTGAAAAAAGAGAAACCCAAGATGTCCCTCAAAGAAAGCTTTGGATATCTTCTGCGTTCAAAATATATCCTTTGCCTAGCGGTCCTGGTTATCGGTTATGGTATTGCGATTAACCTAGTTGAAGTGACCTGGAAAGGACAGCTTAAGCTGCAATATCCAGATCCTAACGCATACCAGGAATTCATGGGTTATTTCTCGCTCGTCACCGGTTCTGCAACAATCTTAATGATGCTGTTTGTCGGAGGTAATGTCATCCGCCGTTTCGGATGGAAGACAGGAGCATTGATCACCCCGGTGGTTCTCCTGATCACTGGAGTGGGCTTCTTTTCCTTTGTCATCTTTAGAGACTACCTCACTGCATTCATTGCAATGCTTGGAACGACCCCACTGATGCTAGCTGTATTGTTTGGGACTGCCCAAAACGTCATGAGTAAATCGGCAAAATATTCTCTTTTTGATCCGACAAAAGAGATGGCTTACATCCCGCTTGATCAAGAATCCAAGGTCAAAGGGAAGGCAGCTATCGATGTCGTTGGCGCTCGTTTAGGAAAATCTGGCGGATCTTTGCTCCAGCAAGGCCTGATTATTGCATGCGGCTCTCTGGGAGCGATCACTCCCTACGTTGCCGGTGTTCTCTTCTTAATTATCTTTGCATGGATCTACTCTGCAAGCTCTTTGAGCAAGCAGTTCCAAAAGCTCAATGCTGAGAAAGATGAACAGGCTAAAGCAGCTGCTGCACAACCCGCAGATAAAGATCCCCTCCAACAAGGTGTCACAAGTTAATAATAATATTAACTTCTAACTGGAGTTTGGACTAAATATGGCCTGCAGGGACGAGCGAGAGAAAATCAGATCTAACTGACCGACGAAGTCAATAGCGCTAGCTATTGATGAGAAGGAAGTTAGATCTGATGAAGTCGCAGCCGTCATCTGGAGGCGATATTTAGTCCAAACTCCAGTTCTAAACCTTTTTCATAAGGCCCGTTTCCTGGGAACAGGGAAGGGGCCTTTTTCATCTTTAGGATTTAGCATAGTGCATAATATAACTTTGTCCCATAGCACTGTGTGCTTGCCCACGAGAAACTTCGTGAACACTCGAGTCGGAGCAATACCACCAAGCATTTCCTACCTTAACGTAGGCAACATAATGGCCCCCATCGAGACTTGGACCCAGATGGACTAAAAAGGCATCACAATGGTAGGCAGCACTCTGTCCTGATCGGACAAACGAGTTAGGCAGCTCAAGGGTTTCTGGAGCTTGAATGAGATCATTATATTTTCCTTGTGTCCCATTAGGATCGCGATAAAAACGCTTTAATTGAATCAGAAGATCGTTAGGTGGACTTTGAAAAAACAATTGCTTACGCTGTCCCCGATCTGTCCTTTCATCAAAAAAACCATGAAATAATTGTTGGAAATTCGGAATAGAACCATCCCTTGGAATTCCCAGTTGGATCATGGGTTGAGGATCATTGGCAGAAGGTGCATGATCTAGCACCTGTTCCAATCGGTAAAGACCATTTGTCCCACTGAACAAAAAATTAAATAACTCAGCCGCATCGTGCTGCACTTTCTCCGAGGGAATATCCCCTCGAGTTTCTTGGCTTAAGTATTGTCGAATGAGATGCGTATCGATGTTAGGTGCAATTTTGTGATGTCCATCGCGGGAGGCTTTATAACCATCAAGGAATTGAGAGAAAACAGGGATCTGCCTCATCCGTTGCTCGAATGTAGGAATATTCGCAAGCATTTGCAAGCCAGAGTTTAACCAACAATTATTTCCGCCATTGGTCAAACCGATAGGCTGACCTGGAACAAATAGGGGTGAAATTTGTAAAGAATTGTAAATTTTTGAAGGATTTTCAGCGATATAAGTGCCAAAAATGCCAAGCAGGGCAGCTGGAATTAAACCGACAAGGGCAAGCGGTGCTACAATAGAAAAAATGCAGGATCCTGCAACTGCTGCAATTGCAGCGCACTGAAGAACTCTCCCTGTAATTAATAATGAATAAATCTTGCTATCTGTTTTACAAAGCGCGCAAATTTCATTGTAAATTGCATGAAATTGGCGCCGAACTGCAGTGAAACAACACTGAGTTTGGTTTAACCCTAGACTCATTCCGCTTCCTCCTCAAAAAAAATCCCCGCCATTCTAATTGATCTCTGCATTTTTTTAGTACTTTCCAAATTGAGCATAAAAAGTTTCGGTTGAAAACAAGTCCAAAAACTCCTATACTCCAGTAGACGTAAAATTTCTATTCACATTCCATAATATGGTAAACAAATAAATGTTTAATTACGATCGACGCTTTATCCGAAACTTCTCGATCATTGCTCACATCGATCACGGCAAATCAACGATCGCCGACCGCCTGCTAGAACTCACTCAGACTATTGCAAAACGGGACATGCAGGAACAGGTGCTTGACGCTATGGATCTAGAGAGAGAAAGAGGCATCACTATTAAAGCCCATCCCGTCACCATGTATTACACTGCAGATGACGGAAACATTTACCAGATTAATTTTATCGATACCCCGGGCCATGTCGACTTTACCTATGAAGTTTCTCGATCTCTTGCTGCCTGCGAAGGAGCTCTTTTGGTTGTCGACGCGGTCCAAGGAGTACAGGCGCAGAGCCTTGCCAATGTCCACTTAGCACTAGAGAAAGGCCTTGAAATCTTACCCATTATCAACAAGATCGATCTTCCGTCTGCAGATGTAGAGAGTGTTAAACAACAAATCGAAGATGTGATCGGATTAGACACATCGAATTCTATCCTCTGCTCTGCAAAAACCGGCGTAGGAATTAAAGAAATTTTAGAGCAAATTCTTCTCACATTTCCTTCTCCTGCAGAACCAGAGGATGACAGAATCCGGGCGCTTGTATTTGACTCTCATTATGACCCCTACCGCGGCGTCATGGTGTATGTGCGCATGATCAGTGGGGAGATCAGTAAAAAAACAATGATTCAAATGATGGCCACAGGGAAAAACTTTGAGGTTCTTGAAGTGGGTATTTTCTGTCCGGAAGAAAAACCTATCGAAGTTCTACGTCCAGGAGAAGTTGGTTATCTTTTGGCTAACATTAAAGTCACCGCAGATGTCAAAATCGGCGATACCATCACGTCTGCAAAAAAACCAGCTTCTGAACCTCTCCCCGGTTTTCGCACCATCTCCCCTGTTGTTTACGCAGGTATCTACCCCGTCGATTCCTCCGATTTTGAAATGCTGCGGGATGCCCTCGTTAAGCTGCAGCTCAATGATTCCGCCCTTCATGTTGAGCAAGAGAGCAGCATGGCATTGGGCTTTGGATTCCGCTGCGGATTCTTAGGTCTTCTCCATCTTGAGATTGTTTTTGAACGGTTGCAAAGGGAATTTAACCTCGACATCATCACAACAGCCCCAAGCGTGGTCTATAAAATCACCTTCACCGATGGAAAAATTGTCAATGTCGACAACGTCGCCCATTACCCTGACCCCACATTCATCGAATATATCGAAGAACCTTGGGTCAAATGCCACATCATGGCACCGTCAGAATACCTTGGTGCCATCATGAGCCTCGGGATGGAAAAAAGGGGGGAACAAACAAAAACAGAGACGATGGACGCAAAACGCCTCCTCCTCTCCTACCGTTTTCCCCTCAATGAAATCATCACCGACTTCAACGATAAACTAAAATCGGTCACGCGTGGCTATGGCTCTTTTGACTATGAATTTGAAAAATATGAAATTGGGGATATCGTCAAGCTCGAGATCCGAGTCAACGAAGAACCTGTCGATGCATTCTCCTGCCTTGTCCACCGCACTAAAGCAGAAGGGCGCGGAAGGGCGATCTGCGAAAAATTAGTTGAGGTGATCCCCATGCAGCAGTTCAAAGTCCCCGTGCAGGCTGCCATCGGCGGCAAAGTGATTGCACGCGAGACCATCCGCGCCATCACCAAAAACGTGACTGCCAAATGTTATGGCGGCGACATCACCCGCAAGCGCAAACTTTGGGAAAAGCAGAAAGAGGGCAAAAAGCGGATGAAGGAAATTGGGAAAGTCAATATCCCTCAATCCGCCTTTATGGAAGTGCTCAAAGCTGGCGAGTAAGGTTTTCCTTGCCTGGAGTTAAAACGCTATCCCCAGCCACACTTCAATCTGGTATTAAAACCCACTTATATACGGGAATAGCCCGTAAAGCACTCCTCAATTTTTCGAAATCTTCCTTTATTTTTTATGCCTTTTCACAACTGTTGCATTTGTGGAGGCGTTAACAACCCTTAACGATGCGTGGCAACCCATGGGATTGATTTCTTCTGCACGCGGAGCTTAGATACTTATTAGCATAGGGCAAGCATAGAAATAGATTCCTTCTGCACGCGGAGCGTTGATGCTTGTGAGGGCCGGGCAAGCATGGCAATTAATCTTTTTTGCACACGGAAGATCAAGGGTTATCACGGGACAGTTCCTGCAAAAGATCGTTTCTGCATTCGGGGCGTTAATGGTTGTCAGTGAGTTGGATTCAGCGCAACTGATCTCTTTTGCATTCGGAGCGTTAAGGTCTGTCAGCGCAGGGCAATTCTCGCAATTGATTTCTTTTGCATTCGGGGTGTTAATGTTTATCAGCGCGGAGCATTCCCGGTAATCGACTTTTTCTGCATTCGGAGCATTAATGCTTGTCAGCTGAGGACACTTCGCGCAATGAATTTCTTTTGCATGCGGAGCGTTAACACTTGTTAGCGCAGGACATTTCTGGCAATCGACTTTTCTTGTTGCATTCGGAGCGTCAATGCTTGTCAGCGCAGGGCAATTCTTACACTCAATTTCTTTTGCATGCGGAGCGTCAATGCTTGTCAGCGCAGGGCAATCCAAGCACCAGATCCCTTCCAAAGACTTTTGCCATGCGGAGGGTATATTCATTATTCCAGTATTTGCTATCCTCAGGTAATTAATATTAGATAGAATACTTTCAAAACTTTCTATTGCGTTGTTTTTTATATCCAATCCATTAATTTTAATTAAATCATTAATTTTACAAATATCTGCAGATATATTCTCATTAATTTCACAGTGAATATGTAAAGTCCTATAAAAATCACAATCACAACCACAATCAATAAAATAATTTTTATTTAAAACATAACACATGTCTGCAAAAACAAGATAACATCCATTTTTAAAGAGATTTTGAACTGCATTCAATAGATTGCTGATATTAATAGGAACTTCTTGGCTTTCTACATTCTGTCCAAAAATATAATTACGCATTTGCTCATCTTTAAAGAGAGCAGCGAGACATGCCCAGGCTAAATTAGGAAAGTTTCTCTCTAAGGCAAAATTCAGCACAGGCAAGAACGATTCGGAGTTGAGAGAGTGAAATATGAATTTTGTACAGGATCTAAGTAGAGAAGGAATTTGGTAATAATCAGCCATCAAATACAAGAACTGGACATCATCCCCTGTGATCTCTACTTTGCCTGTCAATAAATACTGTTCAAACTTTTCAAGTTCTTTTCCATTTTCTTCAAAACTAAATCCCATGGGAAGAAATAGGGAAATTTTCTGAGTGTCCGTTTGTTCTGAGCAAGACCGCCATCGACCGTTTAGCAAGCTATTAAAAAATGTGCTTTCCTTTTTAAATTTACTGCTCACCGATTCAATCTTAGTAGTTTTAGCAACAATGAGATATGAATATGTTTCGAAAAGCTCCTTGCGCAGTTTCAGCACTTTTTTCGATACGATATTTGTGCGGCTCAAGAGGGACAAGCATTCTTTAGCCTCTTCTGGGTTACTGGCTGGCCATGCCTTATTTGCTGACAAAAAATCGATCCAACGATCAAATCTTTTTTCAGACTCGTAATCTTGAAAATTATTATTTTCGTTAAGTTGCCATAATTGCGTAGGTTTTGTAGCGTTCATATTTTTCTCCTTATTATTAATTAAGCTTTTTTTTTAAAATAATTAATTCAACAATCTAATACATCGCAGTCGTTAAATATTATTATTTTCATCTATTTACTAATAATACTGAAAATCTTTAATTAAAATCAATATTAAAAAATTATAAGCTCCATATTTTTATTTGAAAATTTACCGAACAGAATAATAAATAATATTTTAATTTGAGACTGAAGAGGGGGGAGGAAGCCGATGACGGAAGATCAACTCAGGAGCGCCAGTAAAAACAATAGTGTTGAAGAAGATCTCCGCGACAAAGCACTCCCAAAACCCTTCCCATTTGGAAATTATATACCGGTGCTACTTCAAACGTACGTGTAATTTTTGTTTTAACGCGACCATTTTTCCTTTCCCCAAACAGGGACATTATTCGAAGTAATAAGCCCCTGTTTGGGGAAAGGGAAAAGGGGGCCGTTAAAACAAAAATTACAGGTACGTTTGAAGTAGCACCGGTATATACCCCAATCGGCCATAAACTTGGAATTTGGGCCGCTCGGGGTATGTGCGGAAGTGGCTGAAAAGTGCCCATTTGGACTGCGCGAAAGCTCCCGCAGTATACCTTTTTTGAAGGATTTAAGAAATTTATTGCTAAATTCATATAAAATTTTTTCTAAAAAATATTTGTCAAAAATGCAGCTTTCACCAGCCTAACTCGCCTGGCGGCCCAAAAGCGCGGTTTTGGGCACGAATCGAGTTTTGCAATCCCCTCTATAAATTGACTTATGCATTGTAGGACGTTGAGGTGATATTGCCTCCGGTTCCCGTCCAATTGGTATGGAAAAATTTGCCGCGAGGCTGATCTATCCGCTCATAGGTATGCGCGCCAAAATAGTCTCTTTGAGCCTGGATTAAGTTGGCAGAGAGTTGTCCCGACCGGTATCCATCAAAAAAGCTTAAACTTGTGCTAAAACAGGGAACGGGGACTCCCAGCTCGGCTGCTTTTGCAACAACTCTGCGCCATGCAGATTCAGAGGCAATGATTTCTTTGCGGAAGAAATCGTCAAAGAGCAAGTTGGCAAGGTCCGGCTTTTTATCATAGGCCTTTTTCATATCGTTTAGAAATTTGCTGCGGATGATGCAACCCTCTCTCCAAATGAGTGCAATTTCTCCGTAGTTGAGCTTCCACTTCATCTCATTTGCAGCAGCGCGCATGAGCATGAATCCTTGGGCATAGCTAATGATCTTGGAGGCATAGAGCGCCTGGCGGATATCGTCGATGAAAGCCTCTTTATCACCGCTAAATTTAAGGGATGGCGCCGGGAAGAGTTTTTCCGCTTGAAGCCGCTCTTCTTTGATCGACGATAAGCAGCGTGCAAAGACAGCCTCTGCAATCAGTGTCACCGGAATGCCCATGTCAAGCGCGCTAATTCCTGTCCATTTCCCTGTTCCTTTTTGTCCTGCGACATCTAGAATTTTATCGAGCAGCGGTTTCCCATCGGTGTCTCGATGAGTAAAAATCTGGGAGGTGATTTCAATGAGGAAGCTATTTAAAACCCCTTTATTCCACTCATCGAAGATAGCGTGCATTTCCTCTACAGAGCATCCAAGAACATTTTTTAACAGAAAGTAAGCCTCTGAGATCAGCTGCATATCGCCATATTCAATTCCGTTATGCACCATTTTTACATAATGGCCAGCTCCTCCTTCTCCGATCCATTCACAGCAGGCAAGGCCATCTTCTTTTGCTTTGGCAGAAATTCCCTGTAAAATGGGCTTAATTGCATTCCAGGCATCGGGATTTCCGCCTGGCATAATCGAAGGACCGTGCCGCGCGCCCTCCTCCCCTCCGGAAACACCCGCACCAATGAATAGGATCCCTTTTTCTTTCAATCCCTTCACTCTGCGCTCTGTATCTGGATAGTGGCTGTTGCCGCCATCGATGATGATATCTCCTTTTTCCAAAAAGGGGAGACATTCCTCGATGAGGTCATCGACAGCAGACCCCGCTTTAACCATCATCATCACCTTACGGGGACGTTTGAGAGATTCAAAAAATTCTTTTAATGAATGGGTGCCGATGACATGCGTATTTTTTGCAGGTCCCTTCAGAAACTCATCGACCTTTGCCACTGTACGGTTAAAAACAGCAACTGTGAATCCATGGTCATTCATATTTAAAACAAGATTTTGTCCCATTACGGCAAGGCCAATCAGCCCAATATCTGCTTTTGCATCTGTCATTCTCATCCTCCATTATTCCTATTCTGTTGCCTAAAGATAGGCGATCGGTTTAAAATGCTATACTTTCATGTTCTCGTAGCTCAGGTGGATAGAGCGGTCGCCTCCTAAGCGACAGGTCGCGCGTTCAACTCGCGCCGAGGACGCATTTACATCCTCATGTACCTATCGACGCCCTGAGCAATCCCAATTGCCAACCTATCAAGATACTCCTTTTCCCGCAGCTTTCCTCTTTCATCCCGATTAGTGATAAACCCCCCTTCAACAAGGACAGCCGGCATATCCGTTTCGCGGATCACATGAAAATTTCCCTGCTTGATCCCCCTTGAGAGCGCATCTGTTTGACCGATCACTCGATGCAAAATACAACCTGCCAACCTCTTTGAGGCTCTTGTGCGCCACAGCTCTTTCGAATCAAAATAAAAAATCTCGATCCCTTTTGCTTCCCTGCTTGGAGAAGAATTAAAATGGACGCTGACAAAAAGCGATCCCTTTGTCTTATTGGCAATAGCAACGCGCCGCTGCAGAGGCAAATAGACATCGCGGCTTCGGGTCATAATCACTCGGTAGCCTAGTTCCTCCAAATGCTTTTTTGCCAAAAGTGCCGTTGTGAGCGCAAGCTTTTTTTCCATGAAGGCATTGACTTTAGCACCTTCATCTGTCCCTCCATGGCCTGCATCGATAATAACCAATGGTTTTAGAGCTTGCGCAGACGCGTCGGTACTTGCCTCATAGCTTCCCTGGACCCCATGCAAGGATGGGCGTTTTCCAGCAGTGCAAAAGGTGATGATTGCCAAAATGCAAAAAATGAAGCAAAGGGCGCGCCGGTAGCGCATGAGTTTCTCTGTATGTCTTTAAAGGCTTAAGATAACTTTAGAGACTACGCTCAAATTTCGCAATTGTTGATTTCACTTGACTGTTCAGTCAAGTTTTATCTTGAGGCAGCAAGGGAAATCGAGAAATGAGGTAAAGTGGATAATTGTAAATGTTGCCATCATGCTTTAAGTTCATAGCTGTGGCTCGAATGAGTTTAGAAGGAGTATATTTTTGATTATAGACAAGAAGGCTCTTTTTTTTCTGGCTTATACCTGCTTTTACCTCCAGCGGATAGATCTCATGCTCTTCTTCAATTAGAAAGTCAATTTCCGCCGTACCTTCGCTTGCCCAATAATAGGGGTTTTTATGTTTGGCTGCGATGAGTTCTTGTGCTACATAATTTTCTGTGAGCGCCCCTTTGAATTCCATGAACAGAAGATCTCCATCGATAATGATCTGGGGAGATAAATTACTTTGAGCGCCCAGCAACCCAACATCGGCCAAAAAGATCTTGAAAACATCATTGTCGGCATAGGCGCTAAGAGGAAATTTTGGGGATTCTACTAAATAACTTTTATGGATAAGTCCTGCATCTGCAAGCCACTGAATTGCTTCTTCATAATCTCGGCCCCGAGCACTTTTTCGGATTGCGGCAAAAACGAACTTTTTATTTTCTTTTGCTAGCTGTCGATGGACTTGTTGCCAGACTGTTGTGATCTTCATGATCTCGTTTTGCGGTGCGTGTTTAGCAAAGTCTTTTTCATATGCATTCAAGATCTCCAGCTGAACTTCTCTGACGATCGTCAAGTTATCGGTCTTGCTATATTCAGCAACAGCCTCCGGCATCCCCCCGATAAAAAAATACATTTTCAGTATTTGGATTAATTCTTCATGTAGCGGATTGGGTATCGGCTCATAAGTTTGATATTCCTCTAAAAATACGCGAATTTTTTCATGGCCTAAAGCGGAAAGAAATTCGAAAAAAGTTAAAGGGTACAAGTGGAGAAAGTTGACCTTTCCCACGGGAAACCCCTTTTCTCGCGCAGTTTTTACCCCTAAAAGAGAACCTGCAGCGACCACATGGTAGTCATTTGCTTCCTCGCAAAAGTACTTCAAACTATTAAGTGCTTTTGGACACTCTTGAATTTCATCCAAGACCAGTAGAGTACGATGAGGCTCGATCTCTATTCCGGTGTGGATGCTTAAGATTCTTATGAGCTGTTTTGGGTCTAGGGTGCCCTCGAAATATTGACCTAATTTTTCATCCTTCTCGAAATTCAAGTAGGCCATTTTTTCATAGGACGTTTTGCCAAAATGCTTTAAGGCATATGTTTTTCCAACTTGCCTTGCCCCGTTTAATACCAATGGCTTGCGTCGCGCAGACCGCTTCCATCCTTCGAGTAACTTGTAGATATCTCTCTTCATCCCTTCAATATGAGTTAATTTTTATTAAAAAACAACTGATTCCCTCGGAAAACGTGGTTGGCTCACACGTTTTTCATTGGAAAAACGTGTGAGCCAACCACGTTTTTCCAACGAAAAACGTGTGAATATTCTATAAAGCATTGGTTATAAGTGAGATATGGAATTAGCAATCAATGCCTCAACCACTTTAGGGTCTGCAAGGGTCGAGATGTCCCCGAGATCCTCTGTATTGCCCTCTGCGATCTTCCTTAAAATCCGCCGCATGATTTTTCCAGACCTTGTTTTTGGAAGCGCCTTGGCAAATTGGATGTGGTTGGGGATAGCGATTGCGCCAATTTGTTTGCGTACATGCTGGACGAGCCCTCTTTTTATCTCCTCAGAACCTTCCACTGTATCGATGAGGGTCACAAAGGCGTAAAGCCCCTGCCCTTTGATTGGATCGGGAATGGGAACAATTGCGGCCTCGGCTACAAGCTCATGGCTGACAAATGCGCTCTCCACCTCTGCTGTACCGATTCGATGGCCTGAAATGTTAACCACATCATCCATCCTTCCCAATAACCAGTAGTCCCCCTCATGGTCGATGTAACACCCATCTCCTGTAAAATAGAGATTGGGATGTTTGGAAAAGTAGGTGGTGATGAAGCGATCGTGATCCCCCCAAAGAGTGCGCATCATCCCTGGCCAGGGTTTGGTCATGCATAGAGCCCCCCCTTCTTTGATAGAACACACTGAACCATCCTCTCTTAAAACCACCGGAGCTACGCCCAAAAAAGGGCGGGAGGCGCTGCCTGGCTTTAATGTGTGGACACCGGGAAGCGGAGAGATTAAAATGCCACCTGTCTCCGTTTGCCACCAAGTGTCGACAATGGGGCATTTCTCCTTCCCAATCACCCGATGATACCAGGTCCAGGCCTCAGGGTTAATCGGCTCCCCAACAGAGCCCAAGACTCTTAAGGAACGAAGATTGTATTGATTGGGCAATTCTTCCCCTTTGCCAATCAAAGAACGGATCACAGTCGGCGCTGTATATAAAACGCTCACTTGATACTTATCGACAATGTGCCAGAAACGCCCTGCATCGGGATAGGTAGGCACACCTTCAAATAGGAGCGTTGTACAACCGTTGGCAAGAGGGCCATAAACGACATAACTATGCCCTGTCACCCAGCCAATATCTGCAGTGCACCAGTAGATGTCATCGTCATGGATATCGAAAATGTATTTATGAGACAGAGAAGCGTGAAGCAAATACCCTGCCTGGGTGTGCACCACTCCTTTAGGCTTACCTGTTGAACCAGAGGTGTAAAGAATGCAGAGAACATCTTCTGCATACATCGGCTCTACAGGGCAATGGGTGGCTTGAGATTTCACTTGATCGTGATACCAAAAATCTCTCCCCTCTTGCATGGGACACTCTTCTTGGGTGCGCTCGATAACAATCACTGTTTCAATCGAGGGTGTCTTAAGGAGGGCTTCATCTGCAATGGCTTTAAGAGGGATTGTTTTTCCTCCCCTCAAAGATACATTTGCCGTGATCAGCATTTTGCATCCAGAATCCTCAATGCGGTAAGCTAGCGCCTCTGCGCTAAATCCTCCAAAGACAACAGAGTGAACAGCACCGATCCGAGCAACAGCTAGCATCGCAATCACAGCCTCTGGAATCATCGGCATGTAAATACAAACCCGATCCCCTTTGTTGATACCTCTTGCTTTCAATACATTGGCAAACTTGCAAACAGCAGCATGCAACTGCGCAAACGTGAGCTCTCTTTGCTCCGATTCGCCGTCCCCTTCCCAGAGGATCGCTGTTTTGTTTTGGACGGCAGTATGCAGATGGCGATCCAGACAATTTGCTGCAACGTTGATCATTCCATCTTCAAACCAGGTATGGTGCACCTCTTTTCCTAAGGAATTCCAGGAGTATTTGCAACCCACGGTAGGAAATTGGATCCATTGAAGAGAGTTTGCTTGTTCCAGCCAAAATGTATCGCCATCGGTAATCGATCGCTCATAGAGCTTTTGGTAGTCGTCGCTATTGCAAATGTGCGCTCTCCCTTGAGTGGTAATAGACGGGGGGAATGTTCTTGTCTCCTCGAGCAAACAATCCAGCGAGATAGCATCTAATACTGCAGCCATAGCAATTCTCCTTTGACTGGACTTTAGCCATTGGAGCGGGGCGCTATCTAGAAAAATCGCCCCGCTCCAATGGCTAAAGTCCAGTTTGAGTCAATTCGCTAGATTGTATTATAAAAGTTGGATTATACAACAAAAAAAAATCATTGAAGGAACACATCCATGAAACTCCCCAAAAATATCGACATTTCTGGACGGATCTTAAGAGGCTCCATCGGCATTTTGCTCTTAGCCATTGCGTATTGGAAAATGAGCTGGATCATTCTTATCTTCGGCTTATTTACGCTATTTGAGGCGCTTATGAGCTGGTGTGTCGTTTATCACATCCTGGGGATAAACAAATGTCCGGTAAAGAAAAAATGATTAACCATTATTTGTTGGACTGGACTTTAGCCATTGGAGCGGGGCGATTTTTCTAGATAGCGCCCGCAGGCAGCGGGAATTTTGTAATGGTAGGCTTGAATATGCCACCATTACAAAATTCCCCCTGCATGGGGGATGCTATCTGGGAAAAGCGCCCCACTTCAATGGCTAAAGTCCAGTTGGAGCAACAATTGCTCTTTCCCAAAGAACCTGTCCATTAGCAGCATTGATGCAAGTCAAAAAGAATGCTGTTCCCAGGCGGTTTTTGGAAAAAACAAAGAGATTACCCCCTTTAAGTTCCCAAGAAATGATGTTTACAGAAAATGGCAATTCCCAAATGGGATTGCCCTCATACGAATACGTCGTTAAGTAGACAATCTCATTAAATGAGGAGATGCTATGGATCATTTCTGAACCGAGGAGAAATTTCCCTTCTACGATCTCTTGGATTACAGATGGAAAAGGAGTGAGTGCCTCAGTCTGCAGCTCTTCAGATTGGACACGCAACGGCAACAAAACTGAGAGAATAACCATCATTTTTTTCATGAAAAGCTCTTGGTTTGAGTAAAATAATTATCACCTGAGTAATGGGTTTATATACCACGATCCGGGTATATGCAAGCAGCTCTTGCGACCGTGCGGTCGTCGAAGGCTACAGTCTGTTTTGAAAAAACTTGGGTGCTCTCATGCCCTTTGCCAGCGATCAGAACGATGTCATCGGGTTGGGCCATCCCAATGGCGCGATGGATCGCCTCTTCCCGATCCACGATCACAAGGGCCTCTCCTGGCTTCTTTAAGCCGGTCAGGATGTGCCGGATGATCTCGTTTGGATCTTCGCTGCGCGGGTTATCTGAGGTGACAATGGCAAGATCTGAGAGAGTCTCAACGACTGATCCCATTTTGGGGCGCTTCAGCGGATCCCGATCCCCGCCGCATCCAAAGACTGTGATCAGACGCCCTTTTTTAAACTCTTGCAGAGTTTTTAGTACATTAGAGAGAGCATCATCGGTGTGGGCGTAATCGACAAAAATGTTTAACCCTTTTTCATTGGCAACTCGTTCGAGCCTACCGGCGATGGGGGTGCCCTCTTTAAAAATATCTGCAATCTCTTCAAGAGTAAATCCTTGAGCAAGAACTACTCCAGCTGCCGCAAGAAGGTTGTAAACGTTGTACCTGCCAATGAGGGGGGAGGTAAAATGTGTCTTTTGACCCCGGTATTCCACATCAAACTCCATTCCTAATGGAGTTAAAGAGATAGCCGATGCCCTGAGATCGCAAGGGTTTTGGATTCCATAACGAATAATCTGGGCAGTGCACTGTGCAACCATTTGGTCACAATAAGAGGAATCGGCGTTGACGACGGCGACCTTTGGAAATTTCTTCACTCCCTTTTTTAATGAAGTAAATAATTTCATCTTGCTCTCTGCATACTCCTGCATGGTTTTGTGGTAGTCGAGATGATCCTGAGTGAGATTAGTAAAAACGGCAACATCGAATTCAATCCCTTCGACTCTGCGCTGATCTAAACCGATGGAAGACACCTCCATGACGCACCCAAAGCAATTTTCATTAAGCATCTCATGGAAAAGTTTATAATTCTGAAGCAGATCAGGAGTGGTCAGAGTGGAGGGATAAACATGGCGCCCAACAATCGATTCAATCGTACCAATCAAACCAAATCGCTTCCCCTTTTGCTCTATGAGCCTGCGGATGAGGTAAGAAGTAGTCGTTTTCCCATTGGTGCCAGTAACTCCTACAAGAAACAATCTTTCACTTAAGTAGCCGTAAAACTCTTTGGCAATCGTTGCTTCCAGGGAGGCAACATTGGGGTGGATGATTTGTGTCACAGAGGAAAAAAAAGGATCGTAAAGATCAGTCAAGATTGCAGATGCCCCTGCTGCAATGGCATCGGGGATAAAACGGGTACCATCAAATTGAAGCCCTTTTTTTGCCATGAAAAGGTTCCCAGGGGCGACAAGCTTAGAGTTGGAAGCAAGGCCTGTGATGGCGACATCTTTGGACCCTTTAATGGCTTGCACTTTGATGTTTTTGAAGAGTTTTTGTATTTTCACCCGTTCCATTCTCGTAAAAGCTCTAGCAGAGCTTTAGTTTCTTTGATCCAATCTGCCTTTGTCTCATCCCGTCTAGGATCTCCGATGGGGTAGCCATGAGGGTCATCCGGCTCAACTCCAAGGTATTGGAGCGTGCGTAATCCAATCTCCCGGAAAGCTGGAGCACAGCAATTGCCTCCCATTTGGTTCTTTCCAATGCCTGGAGTATATTTAAACTCAGGATCATCGATGGCAATCAGCAAAACAAAGCGCGCATCGGTAGCCGGGGCAAACCCAATAAAGGTGGAAATATGGTCCTTCTTCGAATACGTTCCACCGACGATCTTCTCTGAGGTACCGGTTTTCCCTACCTCAGTATAACCGTAAATATCTCCTTTGGATGCCGACCCCAGGGGCTTGGTCACAAATTTCATCGCAGTGACAACTTGATCCACAATATCTGACTCTAACAAACGCTTAAGAGTTTTTACCCTTTCTATAGAGGTATTGTCAAGGAGAACCTCGGATGACCCATCCCTCTTTTTACGGATCACCTTGCGAACAAGCGTGGGTCGAACATCGAATCCCCCATTAGCAAGGATCGCGTAACACCTGAGCATCTGCATACTATTAACAGAGATATTATGACCGAATGCAATGGAAAAGGGGGTTGGGGTCGACCACTCCATCTTTCCATTTGGGTATAATTTTCCAGGTGTAGGAAGCAACCCTGGACTCTCCGATGTGAGCTCGATCCCCGTCTTTACTCCGAACCCAAAAATTTCACTCAGAGCGTTGCGATACCATTGGGCACCTAAGGTTTCAATGATCCGCTGCACCAGGCGTGCCACATAAATATTTGAGGACTTATAGAGCCCCATTTGCATATTGAGGTATGCATGCCTGGTGGTATCTCTAATAGGTTTTGATCTTCCCGGAAAGCTTCCACTGGATGTGGCGATTTTTTCCAATGGGGAAAAGAGAGGCTTTTTACCTTGTCTTTTTAATTCTTGATTGGCTTTCAGGGCAATGGCTATTGTCAGCGGCTTCATCGTCGAGCCCGGTTCATACGGGTCTGTGATCGCTTTCACTTTTGTGTTTTCTAGAAGCTTGGGATCATTAAAATAATCGCGATAGGCCTCAGGATTAAAGTAAGGATACTGTGCTAAGGCCCAAATTTCCCCACTTTTGGGATCCATTAGGATCGCCCATCCCCCTTTCGCATTGGCGCTTTTCACTGCCTTGGCAATCTCTTCCTCAGCAATCGCCTGCAAATAGTGGTTGATCGTCAAATGGACATCGGCACCATCTTCAGGATAGGAGAGGATCTTGCCCGTCTCCAAAGCGTGGCGAGGAGAGCGCAAGAGCTGCCGCTTCCCCTGCTTTCCCTGCAGGACCTTATCAAAAACAAGCTCAAGGCCGCCGGTGGGAATTGCCTGATGCGACCTCAAATCTTTTTCCTCCCGAACAGTGTGGAGTACTTGTCCGAGCAATTTACCAAAAGGGTAAGAGCGTTTGTAGTCTTGAACAAAAAACAGAGCATTGCGGGCAATTTTTTTCGATTTTGCAAAAGCAAACCACCACTTGCCCAAAACATCGCATTGCTCTTTGTCAAGCCATAGCGCAAGTTTACGGGAGCGGGTTTTATACTCCATCTGCTGATGGAGTTTCTTTGCATCCTTTCCTTGAATATTGAGCAACTGACAGACCTTATTTGCAATCTCTGCCCTGCAATCGATGGGGATGCTGCTGGGATCTGCATAGAGATGGAATTTTGAAACGTCGGTGACAAAGGCCTGCGGCGTCTCAGGGTGTCCAAGCTTGAGGGAAGTATTAGAGTAGAATAAACCTCTTTTAAACGGTTCAGTGACCACCATCTGATGCTGAACTTTTGCTTGGGCCTTCCATCTCTCCCCTTCGATGATCTGAATTCTGAAGAACTGAATGATCAGCGCGCAAAAGAGCACAAAGACAAAGAGAGAAACCCAAACCAAACGCTTCCGCTTATGCAACCCTAGCGTATCGTTGCTATTCTTCATGAACTAACTGCTTGGCTCCGATTGCAAACTTCCACTTAGGTCTAACAGCAGTCTTTTCTTCCTCGTTCTCTGAGGAAACTTGAAGTGCCAACCCCTCTGCCATTGTAAGCACCTCTTTAAGCATCGGCTGTTTCAGGTGGCTATACTCAGATTGGCGGGCTATTTCCATCAGATGTTCTGGGCTCTCAAATAGATCGATCTCATAATGAAGACGTGTATTTTCTTCTTTGATGTCTTTGATCTCTTTGGCAATGACGGGAATTTGCAACCGCAAACGTGTGATCGCGTTTTGTTTATCGATATAGGAATAGAGAAAAAACCCAAAGGTGCCGATGCAAATCAAAATGCGTACAAGGGCTCCTTTGTTTCCCATGATGTTAAGCCTCTAAAGTTTCTGGGCAAAACGCAGTTTGGCGCTGCGCGCACGAGGATTTTTCTTAATCTCTGCAAAAAGGGGTGCAAGCGGCTTCTTTGTAAGCAACTTTAGGATCGGCAAAGGGGCGTTTGGCGTTGCTTTTTTTGGCCCGGCTGAACCTTCTTTAAAGATGTTCTTCACAATTCTATCTTCTAAGCTATGAAAACTCATCACGCCAATTCTTCCCCCTTGGGAAAGAACTTGGACAGCTTTTGCCACCCCTGTTGCAATCGCATCGAGTTCTTTGTTAACGCACATCCGCAACGCTTGAAAAATCAACGTCGCTGGGTGCCATTTTCCTTTGAGCGGTGTTTTTAAGGCATTCACGATCACCTCAGAGAGCTGGGTCGTCGTTAAGATAGGTTTTTTGCGGCGGGCCTCAACAATTGCCGAGGCGGCTCTTTTGTGTCTTGGCTCTTCGCCTAAATCGCGAAATAAATTGGCAAGTTCTTGTTCCGGCCATCGGTTGACAATCTCTTTTGCAGTCAAATCAGAGGTAGGATCCATCCGCATATCAAGCGGACCTTCTTTACTGAAAGAAAACCCTTTATAATCGCGATCTAGTTGCATAGATGACACTCCGAGGTCAAAAAAAAACCATCGACAAAATCGATCTTTAACTCATTTAAATATTCATCGAGTCTACAAAAATCCCCATGAACAAACTCAATCTTGTCCTTCCAAGGGGCTAAATTTTTTCCAGCGATCTCAAGGGCCTCTGGATCTTTATCGCAGCCGATATAGCGTTTGATCTCAGGATGAGCCTCTAAAATTGCCCTGGCATGACCGCCGGCACCAAGAGTTCCATCAAAAAAAGTGGTAAGTTTTGCACCGTTTAAACACTGCAGCATCTCATTGACCATAATAGGGACATGTAACGGGGCATTACTCATCGGATTCCTCTTGGGCTCCTGTGTCACATTCTAAAAGGGCAAATGCTTCCTCTGTCAATTTTGCCAGGTTCATCTCTGGATCTTTACCGCTGAGTACAGCATCAAGCTGCATCTCGTAGCGCTCTTTGGGCCAGATCTCTATCTTATTTAAGACCCCAGCAACCATAATCTCACTCTTGATCCCCACAGCTTTTTTCAATGTCGGAGGGATGATCACGCGGCCGATCTTATCGCAGCTGGTCTGGTGAAGCGTCGAAAAGAAGAGAGTGAAGAACTTCTGGTATTTTCCAAGATGCTGCTTCGCCTGGAACTTCTGTACAATCTTGGCAATATCGCTCTGTCTGTAAATCGCAAGGCAGCCCCCAAGGCCTAAAGCTAGACTAAATTCAAGAACCCCCTCTTCCACAAGCCCAAAGCGCATCTGCTGAGGCAGAACGAATCTCCCCTTTTCATCGAGCTTTGCAGATGTAGAACCACTGAAGAAGAACTTAGTCATAATGTATAAAAGAGAACTTTCCCACCTTTTCCCACAATTTAACACTACAACTACAAATCGGCAATCATTTTTGCTAAATACCCCCATAAACTCCACTCCCAAAAGCTCTATTAACACATTCAACTTCAGTGAGATCGCAGCATAGAATAAAAAGTGGGAATTTGTGGGAATTGAGAATTCAAAACCCCCATTTCAACACAAACAAACAGAAATTACAATTTATCGGTTGATAAATTTAGCCGTCCCGTGGCAAATGAATTTTTAATTAGATCTTTTAACAAAGGACTAGCCTTATGGGTTCAGCACGTACAGTCGACAATCTAGGACCTGAAGCTTCTCAGATTTACGCTGAGAGAAAAGAAGCTTACGACGATACCTACATCAAGGAATCACCCACAATCCCTGATAAAACAAGGATCGAGGTCACCACTCCCTCATTTACCCCAGAACTCGACGAGCTCTTCAACCTACAACCCAGCGGCATCACGTGGGCATCCATTCCCCCTCCCCGCGGCTATTATCAGCAGAGAAACAGGCTATTTACCTCTCAGCTCATCCCCTCGATGGGATCTGAAGATAAACAAGAGTCACAAACACAAAAAATTTTAGCTAAAATCAAATCGATGACAGAGCAAAAAACCCTCGATGTAAAGGGGGGAGGCCAAAACAAACGTCAGCAGTATGAGCAAGAGCGCTCCTTAGAGGAAGAAGAGAAAGAAAAAAAAATATTAACCACCCTTTTAGAAAAGATCACAAGTTTAGACAAGCTGATCATTGAAATTAATTCCAGAAGAACCCAGTATCAGAAGGGCTAGAAAATAGAGGGGCATATGAGCCAGATTGATTGGTTATCTATCCTGGGATGGAATAAAGAAGAACTTGAGGACTTGCGTTTTGTCGGCTATTCCTATATCAAGCAGGGAAAGTACGACATCGCAACAACCTTTTTTGAGGCATTGGTCATACTTGCTCCTGAATCGGCATACGACCTACAGACCCTCGGCGCCCTTTATTTACAGAAGGGTAATAATCTGATGGCTCTCAATTACATTGAAAAGGCCATCAAACTCGATCCCACCCACCTACCGACCCTTCTCAATAGAACCAAGGCCCTCTTTGCCCTAGGCTACAAAAGGCAAGCGCTAGCACAGGCCCGCGCGCTGGAAAAATGCGCACTGGAGCAGATCGCAGACCAGGCCCAGGCCCTTATTATGGCTTATGGGTAGAAGTGGTGTGCAGGGGTGAGGTGGGATACGAAGTAAGAGGGCAGAGCAATAATGGCGCGCCATTCCAACCTCCCCCAACATGGATATGGAGAAAGTTGGAATGCGCAATAGCTGGCGGGCTACGTTGTGGGGACTAGTACCTACCCAGGGCCTTTTGATTAAAAATACTTTACAGTCCAAACTCCAGTGCATAGCTGTAGTTAAGGATTTAGTGGCTGAGCATATATCTGGGCTTTTTCATGCTCAGCACGAAATCAGTAAAGCCACTTCTGCCCTACTACCCTTCAGAGTTCACGTTCTTCGGTAGGCAGATCGTGGATCGAGCAACTCGGTCAAAAGTCTACCGCCATTTAACCTCTTTTAATTTTGAAATTCCATTGAAAAAATTTTCTGGAACAATATCGCGGCAATTAGCTGGAAGGCAGAGAGTTTCTAGGTTTTTAAGACTACGCATTTGATCGGTAATTTTTTTTAATTCGTTGCCCTGTATTTCTAGATGCTCCAAATGTTCAAGCTGACCGATTTCTTCTGGGAGTTCAGTTAGATCATTTTTATCTAGGTAAAAGCATTTTAATTTTTTAAGCGCTCCAATTTCCTTGGGGATTTCGGCGAGTTTATTATTACTAACGCTCAGCCACCATAAATTTACAAGCTTTCTAATTTCCTTGGGGATTTGCGTGAGTTTATTATTATTAACGTACAGATAATTTAAATTTACAAGCTCTCCAATTTCCTTGGGGATTTGCGTGAGTTTATTGCTAGCAAGCCCAAGATGCCTTAGATTAACAAGTTTACCGATTCCTTTGGGAAACTCAATCAGTTGGTTATGTTCTGCATGAAATCTTTTTAAGTTAGGACAATAAGACAGGTCAATCGATGTTAACTTATTATTGAAAAGCTCAAGACCTTCTAAATTTTCAAGATGCAGTACGGGAAATATTTCAAGCTGATTTGACATAAGAGACAGTTCTTTTAACCCTTCCATTGCACATGGCGGGAAGGGAAACATCTTCAACGCCAAGTCCTTAAAAGAAAAGACTTTGATTGTTTTTAAATTATTATATTCTTTTTCGTTATTAACAGTTTTATGAAAAAAAGTTCTAATACCCAGTCCAGAATTTTTACATTCCTCTTTTATCGGTGTAAAACCTTTTTGAATGATTATTTCTTCTAAACCATTATCCCAACATTTTTCTATTGATTCAAATGATTCATGTAATTTTTTTTCAAATTTTTCGACGCTTACAGGAATATCATTAACTGATAAATGCCCAAATAAAATATGAGAAATTGATTTATAACCCAAAACGGCAAGCAATCCATTAGAATCTGTAATTTTTTTATAATTAAACTCTCCAATTATCGAATTTTTAACATTTTCAATATTAAAATTTTCACTTAATTCATTAAAACATTCATTAATAAACTTACTTTTAATTAAAGTATTATATAAAATTTCTAGCGCCCTGTTAGAAGCAGCCAAACATTTTTTATTCAAACTTCTTATCGAAATGAGGGCAGATAACCCCCCTTGTCGACCAATATTAATGAGGCAGTTCGAATTTCCTAAGACCTGTTGGGCTAGTTTACAACTTGGATCATCATATCGACTATATTGACTAGATACACTCATATTATTCATAAATAACACCTATTTTTTGCTCTTTATAAATATTATTATAACATTAGTTAGTATTAAAAAATAACAGAAAATTGAATATTTAGAGGAAAGCAAAGGAAAGTATTAGCCGACAGGCCTTTATGAAGCAGATAAATTTAAGCTATTTTTCAACTAATTGATTATCAGCCTGTTATAAAAATAAATTTTTGTTCACTGGAGTTTGGACTAAATTTGGCCTGCAGACGACGGCTGTGACTTCATCAGATCTAACTGACCGACGAAGTCAATAGCGCTAGCTATTGATGAGGAAGAAGTTAGATCTGATGAAGTCACAGCCGTCGTCTGCAGGCCAAATTTATAGTCCAAACTCCAGGAGCTAAACAAAATAAACACGTTTAAACACGTTTTTAGGAACAGTTACAAATAGAGCAACACTAAACCGAGGGATTTAACCTTAACGTCCAATCCCCCTCATGAAACAGGGCTTACTTCTTTTTACCACCCTTATGCAGGTGTTTAAGGGTTTTTGACTGCAGAACAATAATGATCACAAGTCCTGCAAGGACCAACCCCCCGAAGAGGTACATCGGAACACGGCAGCTTGTCATCGAAGCAGCCCCCTCACAGCACTTCCCCCCTTTTTCGACCAAAGCACACTGGTGTCCATTTGCTAGTATATTCATGACGTAAGACTTCCTTATTTAAAATTTTTCCACATAGATGCACAATAGCGCGCTATCCTCTTTTTTGACAACAGCCTAAGCTAAATTGCAAATTTTTGGGATGCCCTGATTTTTAAGCATCAACACCTTAACGGCCATAAAGGAAAACTCAATGTACAAATGTGTTGCCAGCTTTAGGTCGCAATGCTAATTTGACGGCATAAACTACAAAGAGAATATGCTGACAAAATCGCCGCAGGACACTTGGTCTGAGTTCCTAGAATTTATCAGCGAGCGCTGCTCGATGACGGAATTTGAGAATTGGTTTGCACCCATTCGCGTCATCGACGGCAAAGCAGATGAGATTTGCCTAGAAGTTCCCAACATCTTCGTTCAAGAATACCTCCTCGATAACTATAAAAAAGATCTCTGCGCCTTCCTCCCCTTAAAATCGTCGGGAGAACTCGCCATCACTTTTGTTATGGCTGAGGCAAAAAAGAAGATCGTGCCTATTTCTAGCGCCGCACCTCAAACTACCCACATTCCCACTCCTGAGTCTAATGAGCGGAACACCTCTGAAATCAGATTCAATCCTAACTATACCTTTGAAAATTTTATCGAAGGGCCTGCCAATCAGTTTGTAAAATCAGCGGCGATGGGCGTTGCTAGATCTCCCTGTAAATCCTACAATCCCCTCTTTATCCATGGAGGAGTTGGCCTCGGTAAAACTCACCTTTTGCATGCCATCGGGCACCACATCCAGCAGCACAATAAGAAATTGCGCGTGCAGTGCATCACCACAGAAGGATTTATCAATGATTTGATGGACAACTTGCGCAATAAATCGATGGACAAGATGAAACGGCATTTCCGCTCACTCGATGTCCTTATGGTCGACGATATTCAGTTTTTACAAAGCCGGCTTAACTTCGAAGAAGAGTTTTGTAATACTTTTGAGAGCCTGATCAATCAAAGCAAACAGATCATCATTACCTCCGACAAACCCCCCGGTCAACTCAAGCTATCTGAAAGAATGGTTGCACGGATGGAATGGGGTCTTGTGGCCAACATCGGCATCCCCGATCTGGAGACCCGCGTTGCCATTTTACAACACAAAGCAGAACAAAAAGGATTTCGGATCCCCCAAAAAGTTGCCTTCTTCATCGCAGAGCATATCTTCAATAACGTCCGCCAGCTCGAGGGGGCCATCAACCGACTCGGTGCTTATTGCCGGCTGATGGGTCTTGATGTGACAGAGGAGGTGGTGGAAAAAACATTGAGCGAGCTATTTCAATACGCTCCCCATAAAAAGATCAGCGTCGAAAATATTCTCAAAAGCGTTGCCACCATTTTTGGCGTCCGCGTCAGCGATCTCAAAAGTGGATCGCGCACAAAAGATGTCGCCTTCCCAAGGCAGGTCGCAATGTACCTTGCCAAGGAAATGATCCACGATTCTCTCATCCGCCTTGCATCTGCCTTTGGAGGCAAAACCCACTCGACTCTTTTACATGCCTGGAAGAAAATTGGCGGCCAGGTGGTAAAGGATGAAACCCTCCGCCGTCAGATCGACATGGCCCGCCGCAACCTTGAGGCTTAAAGGCTGGTTGATCGGATTCCCCTCCTGCTGCTATAAAGAGTAATTAATAGTTAGAATGCACAAAAACACTTAAGAGGCGGCCATGTTAAACAAATTTGGTAAAGATTTTTTTGATCCAAAGATCGAGCACCCACCTCATACTTTCCCCGATCTGGGCGATCGGCCACGAACTCCCTTTGCAACTGATCTAATGAATCCTATCGATCCCAACGTCTATGAAGGGCAAGAAGAAGAACTAAAAGAAAATGAACAGCCAGAAACGACAATTGCGGAGGGGGTTTGCATCAAAGGCAGCTTGTCCTTTCAAAAGCTCATCCGGATCGATGGCTCCTTTGAAGGAGAACTCCTCTCATCGGGTAAACTCATTGTTGGCCCTACAGGCTTAGTAAAAGCCAACATCGACTTAGAAGAGGTTTTTATTTCTGGCAAAGTCATAGGAAATATCGTCGCTAAACGGCGGCTGGTGCTGCGAGGCAGAGCTGAGGTGCATGGCGATATCACCGCACCGCTGATTAGCGTTGATGAGGGGGTCTCTATCATCGGCATTCTCAATATCGCACAAAATAAACAACCTACCGATACCGACACCTTTGACTACGACCACTACTCAAGCGAGAACTGAGAAGGCAAGTCCACCGATCTGCCCGGGATAATAGAAGCTCAACTCCTTTGCTGCACTTTGAAACACTCCATCATCGAGAATGGGAGCGATGAGAAGCACCCTCTTATCGCAAAGAAAAGCTGCTCCTTTCTTATCGACCTCAAAACACCACCCAAACTCCCCCTGAGTTAAAAACCGCCTTTGATCCCATTTGGCTTTAAGAGCTGATACTAACGGGGCTGCAACGAGCTTTCCTACCTGTTTTGCTAAGTGCAAACTGGGATTGCTCCCCTTGGCAAGTTTCTTCCAGAAGGGAATAGGTAAAGCAACGATCACCTCTGGTATCAGCTGCTTTTGTTCTAGCCATTGATATACCATCAACGATGCTGCCGCAGCAATACACCTTGTGCACCCCTGATCGATTCCCTGCAGAAGGTTTTTCGCAGGACCCATGATTTCACAAGCTGCCATCTGCCGGTGGATGAGGGACTGTCGATGGATGCATCGCTGGCACCTCCCCTTATATAGCTGACCAAAGCATCTCCAGCATCGCTCTTGTGTTTCCATGAGAGAAAGATGTTCCAAACAATGGGGGCAGAATAGGGGACCGCGCTGTTGCAAAGAGGTGTTGCAATGCAAACAGAGCGGCGGATAAAGAAGGTTGAGAAGAGGAGTTAAAAGCAGCATTAAAACTAAAAATTTTGCCTAAGATTATCCTAGGATATTTTTTAATGCAACTCCAAATACATTTTGCTCAAACTGGACTTTAGCCATTGGAGCGGGGCGATTTTTTATCTGTCTAATTAAGAGCTATTTTTTCAAAACATCATCTATACATGTATAACTATCAAACTCAATTGGTTTTCTGGGGCTAGGAGGTGCACTGGAATTATCAGGAGAAAGGCTATCCTTGCCTTTAAAATCTAGGATATTATCATTGTCCTTAGGAAAATCATCAACTTGTAAAATGTTATTTTCAGGTTTAGGTTTATTATTAGAAATTTCCTTAAAAGTATATTTTGAAACAAGTTGCTTAGCATTTTCGAGCGTTGTTCGAGCACCTACAAGTGCTTGCTTCGCTTCATCATATGTGTTTGTTCCTTGAACCCTCAGGTATTCAGAATTAAACATTTCATTTTTTGAAGCAATCACATTGACAAGATTGAAGTCAGCTTCAAGCCTATTAATTATTTTTTCCATTAATATTAGATCTTTTGCACATTCTTCATCGTTTATTAATTTATCAAAAACAGAAATAATTTTTTCCAATTTCTCTGTATCTAAAAATAAACAAATTGATATTATTTTTAAATTAGATTCAATAAAATCTTTGTATGAATCGAAATCTTTAAAAATAAATTCGTAATTTTTTATTTTTGCAAAAACATTATTTACTTTAGCATTAACCTCTTTTATATCTTCATTTTTATTAAAATTAATATCAGATTTTTTTTCAATATCCACAATTCGAACTGATCCGGAATATAACATTATATTTTTATAACTAACGGTTCTTTGTATCATAAAATATCTCCATTTTTTTGTTTTTTATAATTATAATTATAATTTTATATAAATTATTATAAAAAGTCAATTTTTTATATTATTATAAAATAAAATAGTTGCATATAGATGAATATGAAATAGTTACACAAAATAATATTATTAGATATACCGGTGCTACTTCAAAAGTACCTGTAATTTTTGTTTTAACGCGACCATTTTTCCTTTCCTCAAACAGGGACATTATTCGAAGTAATAACCTGAGTAATGGGTTTCTTCCCTCAACATCAACAGAGATTTGCGATGAAATTGCCCTTGTTTTTCCAAAGGTAATAGCGGAGGACCCTATACCTTTGGAAAAACAAGGGCAAGATCACGCAAAGATTGTTGATGTTGAGCGGATTAAACCCATTACTCAGGTTATTAAGAAAAACAACTATAAAGAAGCGTTTTTTTGAAACTAAGAAATTTAGAATTAAAGTGATATGAATTATTTAAAGAATAGAATAAATATCGGAATAGTCAATACTAGAGTTTAGCACTTCAAAAATTATCCTTTTGCATCTTGGCTATTTCCTAATGAATCAAGCTGAGATAGTCCTCTTTATTGAGGAGTGCCTCTATTTCTGTGTGATCGGAGAGTTTGATTTTAAATAGCCAGCCAGAGGATTCTGCGGAGGAATTGACCTCATGAATAAAGTCCCCAAGTTTTTGGTTGATCTCCACAATTTCTCCCGTGACAGGCGAATAGATGTCGGCTGCGGCTTTAGTCGATTCTAAAACAGCGACCTCATCTCCAGCATTCACTTGTTTTCCAACAGAGGGCAGCTCGATAAAGACTACCTGGCCTAGTTCTTTTTGGGCGTGCTCTGTGATTCCCACAGTGCCGACCCCATTTTCCACTTTGATCCATTCATGTGAGTCAGTGAATCTCATCTTAACACCTTTCCTATTTTACTAATTTAAAACTTGCCCAAAGACGGGGATGCTGTTCAAGGGCAAAATGTTGGCAGCTCAATGCAAAATGCTGCGCAGCCCCTTTAAAACGATGAATCCGGTAAGTAAAACCGATCCTATCAAAGGATGCAGGGTCGTAACCGTGCAGGCAATGGGCGGGGATAAAGATCTGTAATTCATAGTCTTTTTTCCCAAAGTGGGAGACAACCTGCAGATCGGCTCCATCACAGAGAGGATGTGTATCCTCCGTGCGAAAATGGGAGATCTCTTGGGCAGATATCTCTGATATGGGTTTTGGAAGAAACACAAACCGGTGGCAGAACCGTGTAGAAAAACTAGCAGTTTTTAAATCGCGCGTATCGAAAAAAAGCTCAACGGCATCTCCTTCTGAAAAACGGGGATAAAAAACCTCCTCAAAAGGTTTATCCACAAATACATCGATAAAAATTCCTGTTTCATTCCAGGCAAGAGCAAGTTTAGCAAAACACTCCTCATCTAGCCACTCTGAGGTGATCCCTAGCATAAATTTCGAGCGCATCAGTTTTGTAGAGGGTGGCTTTTGAGAGTAGTGCAGCTTGCCGCTTAAGCTAAAAAAATCGATAGGCGCAATGCTTGGCAGCTTTTCAAAAATATCGATGCTCATGAATCATCTCTTGCAATAATGGAACTGAGATCAATTGCTTTTTTGTGGTGAACTCTTTGCATCACTTGTTGCATAAGGTCCCGTTTAGCATCATAGGAGAGGATCTGATGCCCTTGCTCAACGCTTCGAACCGGCGGCAGGAAAGACTCCCCTTTTTCCAGGATGCAATAAAGGGCCAAAGCTCCCCGCTCTCCCATTTTGACTTTAGACCACTGATCTTGTTTGAGGGTGAAAATCTCATCTTTGGAAAAACCAAGAAGCATAGAACGATCAACAACTTGGACTTTCTTTTCTAAAAGCCACTGCGTTGCAAAATCATCTGCATTTTGCTCTGATCTGACCCAATCAAGGCTGCTTGGATTGGTGGGAAGAATTGCTGCAGCATCACTCATGTAGGTAAGGAGTCTAGCATTGCCGTAAAACGCTAAAGGGAGCTCCCCCTCCTTTCCTGGAAGGATTCCATAATAGGTGCGATAGCCTGCTTCAATTGTTTTTAAAAGATCGGCAAAGTAATGCCTGCCAATCTGGTCTTTGACCTCTTTAAAGGGTTTCCATTGCCCATCATTTTGCTGAAAATAGCGGGGATCTTTTTTGCGCACATCCGGATAAGCCTCTTCAAGCTTTTTATCCAGCAATCGATCCAACGATCCATCGGCTACAGCATCTGCAAATGCACTCACTTTCTTTGCGGCGTCTTTATTAAGCACTTGAATACAGAAAAAATGATTCCCATCAGGAGAGTAGAAACTTAAACGTTGGGCTGCCTCATTGGGGCTTTCCGATTTTAGGGATGCATTCTGAAGGAGGGCTACAAGTTCATCGCTCACTTCAATCTTCCCAAAAAGAGGTACCTGCCCTCCTTTCATCTTAATTGCTACATTTGCGGTATCCACAGGAGCGGAATGCAGAGCTGAACGAATCTGTTCGGGTTGCTCTTCGATCATTTGAGCTCTTGCAAACTGATCGATTTTCATGCGCAATTTTTCATCCAAATTTTTTAACGCATCTATACGCAGCTGATCTGTCGTTGCATTGAGATGAGCTAATTCAGGGAAATTTTTCTGCAGTTTTTCCCAATTGAGAGCAGAGGATTCCCAATTCCAAGTCTGCTTGACGCTAATGGTTTTACCCAAATCCTCTTTGGAAACTGTGCTCCACTGTATCTCAAATTTTTTCTCCACAAGCTCGGGGGCTCTTTTTTCTATCTGCTCTAGGGTTGCAAACTGAGCAGGAAGATGTAATGACTTGCGAAGCCCAGAGGGGTCTTGCGCGACTGCTTCAAGATAAATTTGGAATTTCATCATCGATCGAAAATCTGCAAAATGCAGAGATGTAGGTAATTGATAAAGGGAGATGCGCGCATTTTCTTTGGCGTATTTGTCAAATTGCTGATAGGCAAGCGGATCCAATAGGATAGAGCTGCTTGCATCTTCAAACAACCTGCGGAACAGCATCACTTTTTTCCAGATGTGGATGACTCCTGCCTCATCGAGGCCAAGCGAGCGGCTTTTCGTTTGAAAGTAATGATTCACATCTTCAGATGACAGATGGGTTTCCTTTGAGATCTGTTGATACCCTTGGATGATGTTTTGGATGAGCTCGGCACGGACCTCCTCTGTTTTCACCTGATAACCCCTCTCCTCTGCAATCTGGGCTGCGTTTAAAATGAATTGAGAAAGGAGGGAAACAAATTTTGGACCAAACCAATCTTCCATCGATTTAAAACCAAAAAGGGCTAAATCGGAATTAGCAAGAAGAGGATCTGGAGCAACTCCTAGCTGATTTTGCTGCATCATCAAAATCTGCTTCAAAATATCGGGAGGGACCATCGCCTGGTCGACGTAAAGCTGACTCATTAAAGCAAACGTCTCAGTTGTTAACTGATCACTTTTAGATTTGAGCATTTTAAACCGCTGGAGCAGATCGGGAGAAAATCTAGCCCATGCCCCTTCGACGCTAATCAAGGAAGAGCGGGGGTGAACATAAGGGCGGAAGTGATGGATTTTTTTTATTCTCTGATCTAAATCCTCTTTAAGTTGATCAAAATACCCTTGGGCAAGCATCACCCCAAGTCCGTTAGAAAGAAAATCCTTCTCCACCACCCCATCATTGAGAAAATTAGGCATTCCCTCTTTTTCCCATGAGTTGCGATCGAGTGCAGAACTTGATATCAGACGGCTAAGAGAGGCGATCTCCAGCTGCATCATGGGCTTGCCGCATACACCCTTTCCAATTTCTTTATCGACAGGAGAATCCTCCTGGCCCATTGCACCATAGGTTCCAAAAAAGCAAAAAGAAACGACAATGGCAGCAGTGATGACAATAAAAAAATATTTTTGATGTTTGCGAAAAAAATTCAGCATGGGTTTCCTCCGATGAGTCGAAGTATGAATCATAAAGGGAAAAGCTAAATTTCTAAAATAGAAAAGAGGTAATCAGTACGCTTTTGCGTAAATGACGCGCTGAAGGCTCTTTTTACCACTGAAGGGGCAAACCCCCTCTTCCATCGGCCCATCTAGAGGGATACAACGGATTGTGACCCCTAGATCTTTTTTGATCTGCTCTTCTGAGGCAGAATCGTCTGCCCAATGGGATAGGGCAAAACCGCCATGGATCTCGGGATTTTCAGCGTTCTTGGGGGTGAAATAAGCGTAAAATTCTTCTTTGGTATCGATTTTTTTGATGTGACTGTGTTGAAACTTTTTTGCGCGCTCAAAGAGATTCTGTTGGATCTCCTCGAGTTGTTCCACCACGCTTTGAAGGAGCTGCTCGCGCGATTGCCCGGTAATATCCCGATGCCCTTTATCGCGTCTTCCAACAGGGAGCCTATCGGATGCGATATCGCGAGGCCCTACTTCAATCCGCATGGGCACCCCTTTTTTGATCCACGACCAGAGCTTATCCCCTCCCCGCATATCCCTTTCATCCACGATCACATTCAATGTACGCCCTTCATAATGAAGATGACGCAGCTGACCCGCAAGAGCGTGGCAATAAGAAAGCACCTCCGCTTTAGTCTCTTCTTTGTGAAGAACCGGCAGGATCACAATGTGAGAGGAAGCAACGCGTGGCGGCAAGACCAGCCCATCATCGTCGCTATGGGTCATTACCATGGCGCCGATAAGACGGGTTGTTGAACCCCAGGAGGTTGTCCAAGCAAAGCGAATCTCTCCATCCTTATCGAGGAATTTAATTTCTGAAGCCTTGGCAAAATTCTGCCCCAGGAAATGAGAGGTGCCCCCTTGAAGAGCTTTTCGATCCTGGGTCATCGTTTCAATTGTGTAGGTAGTCACAGCCCCCGGAAATTTCTCACCGGGAGTTTTCTCCCCTTTAATCACAGGAATTGCCAGATATTTTTCCACAAAATGTTCATAGGTATCCAGCATCCGCAGCGTCTCTTCCCTAGCCTCAGCCTCAGTTGCGTGAGCTGTATGCCCTTCTTGCCATAAGAATTCTGTCGTGCGCAAAAACATCCGGGTGCGCATTTCCCAGCGCACAACATTTGCCCACTGATTGATCAGGATCGGCAAATCTCGATAAGACTCTACCCATTTGGCATACATCGCGCCGATGATGGTCTCAGAGGTGGGACGGACAATCAGAGGCTCCTCAAGCTCCCCTGCAGGAACAAGCTTCCCATCTTTTCCCTTTTCGAGGCGGTGATGGGTAACAACGGCACACTCTTTAGCAAATCCTTCGATATGCGCGGCTTCCCTTTCAAGAAAGCTGAGCGGAATAAACAAGGGAAAGTAAGCGTTGGTGTGGCCTGATGCTTTGAACATCCCATCCAAAATGCGCTGCATGTTTTCCCAAATCGCATACCCCCAAGGCTTAATCACCATGCAACCGCGCACAGGAGAGTGCTCTGCAATATCGCTTGCGCGGATCACCGACTGAAACCACTCGGAATAGTTTTCTTCTCGGGTTGGGGTAATGGCTGTCTGGGGCTTGCTGCTCATGATTTTATCATCTCCGCTTGAGCAGACAATAATAGGGAAGAGAGGGTTAATTGTGTAGCCAAAAGGGTAGAAAGAGCCTCCTTTGCTTGGCTAACCTGCTCTTCTGAGACCCCCTTGCCAAGAAGCGGCCAGGTATGAACTTCCATCGCCTCCTTGACCTGAGTGCCGGGGAGCAAAATTTGTTCAAGGTATTCCCGCGGGGGCATCATTAAAGCAATCGATCCTTGATGTAAAAACCCTTTTTTAGTCTTTCGTTGCGCTGCCCCTGCGACCTTGCGCCCCTCCCACATCACATCGTATTTGGTGGGTTTTGCCATACAAAAATGGGAACAATGGTCATCCCATGGAGCAAAGTCATCAGGAGTGAGCGCTAATGGAGGTTTATTGCCAAGCAGCTCCTTGATAGCATTTAGAACGGCGTTATTCACCAATGCGTAATTTTCAAGGGTATTCATAGAAAACTCTGGGGAATGGGAGGGAACAACAACAGAAAAAGCCATATCCCAAATATGGAAGATGATCCCGCCTCCTGTGGGGCGGCGTGCAAGGCGCAAAGAGAGCGTCTTGGCTTTATCGAGGTTTAAAAAGTCACCCGGGTCGGTGAAATAGCCGTAAGTTGCGCTATCGCCGATCCAGTCATACAAATGCAGAATGGGCCGTGGGAACTGATCTGCTCTTTCGAGCAAATCCGCGTCCAAACGCATATTTTCTTCCGCAGTTTGGACACCGGTGTCAAGAACTTGCCATCTCGTCATTACCCCTCACAGCCTGAGATCATATGGAACCGAGGAACCTCTTGCCCATCGATCACAACCGTCTCTAAAAACATCTCCAACGGCCGAATCCAAATGGCATAATCCCCAAACTCCGCAGAATCATAGAGGGACTGGTAAACAACCTGTAGTTGAAGGGTTTCTGAATGGCGTCCGATCTCTATAATTTTGTACTTCTGCCCTTTGTAATGCTCAAAAAAGGCACCTATGGGCACTTGAGCAACCATCTGTTGTTCCCGCTCTCTCTCTATCCTTTGATTAGCCATAATAATCCCCTTTAATAATAGCGTTACAATAGTCAGTGTCAGTATTTTAGGCATAGTGCTCTCTCATTTCTACTAAAAATTACGTTTCTCAAATAAAAAAGTCAAGCCGAAAACCGATTCTTGAAGTTGTTTCGGTATAATTTGCAAATCCAAGATATTGAGCCATTTAAACCCATTTATAACCCAAAGGAATCAAAATTAGGTCAAAGAAGTTTATTTGCAAAAAAAGAAAAAATCCTTACAATAGACAATGAGGCCAACCGTAAGAGGATAGTACCATGTTTGATAAATTTACTAATCGTGCCAAGCAAGTCATCAAGTTAGCCAAAAAAGAAGCTCAACGACTGAACCACAACTACTTAGGAACAGAACACGTTCTTTTAGGCCTGCTTAAGCTTGGCCAAGGGATCGCTGTTAATGTTTTGCGCAATTTTAACCTCGATTACGACACAGTGCGCGCCGAGATTGAGCGCCTTGTGGGGTTTGGCCCAGAAATCCAGGTTTATGGGGATCCTGCTCTTACTGGAAAAGTGAAGAAAGTTTTCGAATTTGCAAACGAAGAAGCTGCTGTTCTCAATCACAACTACGTCGGCACGGAGCACCTGCTTTTGGCCCTCCTTCGCCAGGCTGACGGGGTTGCAGCTCAAGTGCTGGAAAATCTCAACATCAATCTCAAAGATATCCGCAAAGAGGTCATCAAAGAGCTGGAGACATTTAATCTCCAATTACCCCCTATGGGAACAGCTAGCCCGGGCCCGACCCCTGGCAGCTCATCCTCTTCTAAATCTCAGGACAGAGGAGGGATGGCAGGCGAAAAAATGCCAGCTCTAAAAGCTTATGGCCATGATCTGACAGAACTTTGCCGCGAAGGAAAACTCGATCCTGTCATTGGACGGAAAGAAGAAGTGGAGCGTTTGATCCTCATCCTTTGCCGAAGAAGAAAAAATAACCCCGTCCTCATTGGAGAGGCTGGGGTGGGTAAAACGGCAATTGTCGAAGGTCTGGCGCACGCGATTGTCAAAGGCGATGTTCCCGATCACTTAGCTAAAAAGCGGCTCATCTCTTTGGATTTGACGTTGATGATTGCCGGTACTAAATACCGGGGCCAGTTTGAAGAGAGGATTAAGGCTGTCATGGATGAGGTAAAGAAGAACGGCAATGTTCTTCTTTTCATCGACGAGCTACATACGATTGTGGGAGCCGGAGCTGCAGAGGGGGCTATCGATGCCTCTAACATTTTAAAACCTGCCCTTTCTCGCGGAGAAATTCAGTGCATTGGAGCTACCACCCTCGATGAATACCGGAAACACATTGAAAAAGACGCGGCCCTTGAGCGGAGATTCCAAAAGATCCTGGTCGCTCCCCCGTCCGTAGATGAAACAACCTCAATTTTAATGGGTCTTAAATCCAAATATGAAGAGCACCATAAATGCATCTACACTGATGCCGCTCTCAAATCTGCGGTCTATCTTTCCGATCGCTATATCACTGGACGCTTTTTACCGGATAAAGCGATCGATTTGCTGGATGAAGCAGGTGCCAAAGCTAGAATTGCGATGATGCACCAACCCCAAGATATCACCAAATTTGAAGCGGAAATTGAAGAGGTTCGCCTTGGGAAAGAAGATGCCATTGGCAAGCAAGAATATGAAAAAGCCGCTAAGATGCGCGACAAAGAAAAAACCCTCCGCGAGCGCCTTGCACAAATCCGCTCTGAGTGGGAAAGCAACAAAGAAGAACATCAAGCCATTGTCGACGAAGAAGAAGTTGCGCATATCATTGCAAAAATGACAGGGATCCCTCTTACTCGACTTACCGAAGGAGAGACTACAAAAGTTCTTAAAATGGAAGAGACCCTTAAAACCAACATCATTGGCCAAGATGATGCCGTGAGCACCGTTTGCCGCGCTATTCGCCGCAGTAGAGCCGATATCAAAGACCCCAACCGTCCCATTGGCGCATTTCTATTTTTGGGACCGACTGGCGTTGGAAAAACCCTGCTTGCCAAACAACTTGCCGTCAATATGTTCGGTGGAGAGGATGCCCTCATCCAAGTCGACATGTCGGAATACATGGAGAAGTTTGCAATCAGCCGGATGACTGGATCGCCTCCTGGATATGTGGGGCACGAAGAGGGAGGCCAGTTAACCGAACAGGTGCGGCAGAGACCTTATTGCGTGGTGCTCTTTGATGAAATTGAAAAGGCTCATCCCGATGTGATGAATCTTCTTTTGCAAATCTTAGAAGAAGGGCGTCTGACAGATTCTTTCGGACGCAAGATCGACTTCCGCAATACGATCATTATCATGACATCTAACCTGGGTGCCGACCTGATCCGCAGATCTACTGAGATGGGATTTGGCGTGCAGGAAGGAATGCTCGATATTAAGTCGATGGAGGAGAAGATTAACTCCACCGTTAAGAAAACATACAGGCCCGAGTTCACTAACCGCCTGGATGGGATCGTGATCTTCAAACCGCTCGATCGGGCTCACCTGTTTCAAGTCATTGAACTGGAGGTCAAGAAAGTCAAATCTCGCCTTGCTAGGAAAAAGATCGACATCTCTCTTGACGATAAAGCTAAAGAATACCTTGTTACCAAAGGTTTTCAGCCAGAAAACGGGGCTCGCCCGCTTCGCCGCGTGATCGAGCAGTATCTCGAAGATCCGCTGGCAGAGAAGCTTCTGATGAATCCCGGGAAGGGAGGCAGCTGGTTGGTCTCTGCCGATGATGACAAGCTTGTCCTGATTCAACAAGAAGGCAATCCTGAGGAGGCCAAAGATCCTTTGGCGCTCACAGGCCCTACCCCTCCTGAAATTCAACGTTAAAATTTTTATGTGAAGATTTAATTAAGGTTAAATCTTCACATTTATTCAATTTCATTTTATTTCTTTTCTTTGCACTATGGAACTTATTTATAAAATAAAATTTTATTTAGAAACAAGTCCATGTAGCAATGATTTTTTAATGTTTTATATTGAAGTTAAATAATCGATTCATATATAATCTATAATAAATAATAAAATTTAGTGTAAATTTATGATCAACGGAATAGCGCATCAAACTGTTTCAATTGAGGCGCAGAATTTAATTAAAGAAGCAATTGATTCTCATTTTGAAAGTGAAGTTTCAACTTTAGTCCAGAAAACCTCGGATTCTATAAACAACAACGGTGCGGATTTTACCTATCATACAAATAACGATTTTGGAAAAAAAAATATCCGTTTGCTTTTTTGTAAGCCTGAAAAAGATTTTAGCGCCCATTTTTTTAAAAATATGCAGGAGATTGCGGAGGTAGAAGGGTTTGAAGTTTTAGCTGCGCAAGATGCTTTTCCCTTGCGGGACGCACTTCTAAAAAATAAGTCTGATCAATATATCTTTCCTAGTTCTTCAAAAAAGTCTTACAAAACAGAAGTGGAGCGCTCGGTCAGTTTATGGCACCAAAAGTGGAAGTCCAAACTTCTACCAAAAAAGCACATCACTCAGTTATCGGATCACCCTTTTTTTACTCTTACTATCGGGGCAACTTCTGAGTATCAATATTCTGCAAACAAATATCGAAAACTGCCTTGCATCGATCAGAACAAGCTGAAAGAATCTCGCATTTATTTTGAGGGGGGAAACTGTTTCCATATTAATAACAGAGAGAACCAGCCCCAATGGATCATAGGGGAAGATCTAGTTGAGCTTACCTATCAAACCCTCTTTTTAGCTGAATGGTTTAGCCCCCCTTCCTCTTCGAAAGAGGATAAGCCTTTGTATTTTGATACTGAACAAGAAACATTTGCGCAATGTGGAGATCAACTTTATCAATGGTTATCCAGCGGAGAAATTCCACAAAAAATTGATTCCCTTGCCAAGGAAATAGAACCTACGCTGGGCTCTGAAAAAATCAAGGAAACTCTTGATAAAATTGCGGTGGACAATGAAATTTTTTTAAAATCCTTCATTTGGGGCAGTCGAACACAGAACCGTCTTGATCTACTTCTTAAAGAGGCGACAGGGGCTTTAGAACAGATCCAAAAGGGGAGATCCGCATCTGCAAAGAAAGTAGCGGCTAGATACCTGGCCCAAATCAAATTCATCAAAGAATCGGTATTTCCTATGGAACTAGGGGTCCCGCAATCCTCCGTTCATTTCATCCCTCAGCCTGCTTACCATCTTGATTTAATGATGACTCCAGCACCCAGAGGAGCACTTTTTCTTCAAAACTATTCTCTTGCAGTCACCTTGTTAGATAAGATTAAAATGCACTCAGATCAGTGGGAATTCAACGAGAATGATCTTAAAGAATTGGATCTTTTTATCAAAACTACGAAAAAAATTTGCTTTCAACTACAACCTTTGATGGATCAATTGAACAAGCGCTTAACCAAAATAGGTTTTGATTGCATTCCTACTCCAGGAGCGTTTTTTGGATTTAATAGGGAATCAGGTTCAAATGAGCTGCTTAATGTCAATTTTCTCAATTCGATCACGGGTTTTTCCGATAAAAGTAACCACTTTTACTATATCACAGCAGGGTCTCAAACTAAGGGGCGCCTTGGTCAAGTTCTTATGGATCTTTTTGCCGCATTTGTGAGTTTTCATGCCAAGAATACGGTCACTTATTTCATAGGAAAAGAGCAAAACAATTTTTCTGAAGCAGCTCTATGCCTTAACAAATGGAGTCTAGGGCCGCATTGTTTAAGTCTGGAATTAGAGGTTGAGCCTTTCTCCCTTTGCTCATCAGAGATCAAAGGAGTTAAAAACCAGAAAGAATCTGTGTTTGAAGAGAGAGAGTTAGTTGCCATTCATGATGTTAAACTAGGTAATTCCCTTTGGATTAGCGGTTGTAACGCAGAGGTGATGGTGGGAAAAGATAAAAAAGACAAAGAAGTATGGGAAAATTTGAACAATTGGAAAAACGCTTTTATCCTCACATGTATCAATACAGATCGTTGGTATGGAAAAATCAGGCCCATCTCACCTGATTGTCAAATCAAAATCCTTCGTAATAACAAAGATTGGCAAAAAGAGAGTAACACAAAAGTGGAAATGGGCCGGAGCAAAGTTATCATTGATAAGATAAGTTTCTAAAAATTAAAATTTTAAAAGTTAAGGATTAAATATGATTAGTATTAAAGAAAAAGAAAATGAGGCAGCCAAACAACAACTCGAAACAGTCTGTAAACTCAATTTCGCTTATGAACCAAGGGTTTTAGTTGATGACATTGATAAAGAAATGTCTATTCATGAAAAAGGGCTTACAATCATTCTCAGCTCTGAGGTGAATCAAGAAAAACAGAGGAAAACAGAAGCGCTTTTGAAAGAGCGTTGTGAATACATCCGACACACTCCAACAGGCGGCTTAAAAGGAACTTGTCTCTTTTTTAATATGAAACACATTGGGCTTCCCCCAACCCCTCCAAACCCCCTATTTGGCCGTTTATGTATACCTGGAGTATCAAATTATAACGGAATAACATCTAGCAAGTTCTCTGTTCTTTTAGATCCGAGTGCAATCAAATATGTGCCAACCCCTGTCCTCGAAAGAATTGGGAATCTATCCGGCAAACAAGTCGAGCTTTTCTTGATAGCAGTGGATAAGAGCAGTATTTATGGTGGTCATAGCATTCTTCTTCATACCCACCGTTGGGCCTACCCGAACTTGCTTCCCGGCGATGATCAAAAATGCGATGTGCAGATGGGGATCTTTCCTGAAGTAGGAATCCAACAATCCATGGAAATGAGTGCAATAGCATTCAACGATATCAGGCCTATGCAGGTCCATGTGCACCCGGATGAGACCTCTCAGAGAAACCATCAAACTAAAAATATTTCCTATAAGTCAGAGGATATGCTCGACTCTCCCAACAATGCGCATTTTGATATCATTGAGGGATCTCCTTTTGGGGTGATGTGGGCGGTGGCTCAGAAAGACAATCGCATTGCAATTACAAAAATGATCGTCTTTGTTGATCGGGAGCATCCTATCTGTCAGGCGTATGCAGAATCGATTCGCGAGTGCTATTGTCTGAAAACCCATTTGGATCGATTGGAAAAAGTTAAAGATAGAATCCAAGAAACGTTTGCAAATGCAATTGCACTCTTTGAAAAAAACGATCGACAAGCGATGAATGTATTCAATAAATTACCTTCGGCCTTCCAATACGGCATTTTTAAAGAAGCGTGGAAAGAGTTTGAGTCTCCGATAGGAATCCACCGAGATTTTGGCAAGGCATCTTTTCTATGCGAAAATTCGCTAGACGCTAAGTATCACTGTGATTCTAATAAAAGGGCAAAAATCTTAAGAAGCTATGTGAATGAGTTACAGAACCTTCTTGTCAACTCTCAAAATGATCTGATGTTAAACTCCCAAGCTCTTATCAAAGCAGATAACACTCTTAAATTGATGCGATGTGCTCAAGATTTTCTGCAGAAAAAGGAGGAAGAGGCCATTTTTGCTTTCAATAATTTTTCAAAAGAAGAAAAGCAGGCCGTTTACCACGCGATTTGGGAGTTGAGCGGGTGTCCTCGGGGCAATGATGATTTTGGTGGAAAGACTTTTATCGATCTCAAAACCAAAGTGCAATTAAAGGTGGAAGCGTTAATTCTTGCAGCTTCCCGTTTGACTCCAAGTGGCTATGAAAATAAACTACCGCAAAAAAATAATAATATCGACAATCGGATCCAAATTTTGGATGTTGAACCATTAAAGGAAGATGCATTGCACAATGTTCTTTTGGTTGAGGATAACAATGCTTTCATTCCGGCACCTTCGTTATCTCGGGCTCAAATAATCGTTAATCAAGCCATCAGCTTGATTGGTGAAGAAGGATTTATTCAGTTAGACAACATAGATCGAGCAAACAAGGTGAATCTGTTACTGAGTACACTTCCTCAAGAGACACGAAACGAGATTTACGGAAGCGTCTATCACCACTCCAGCGTGAATCCTAAAGGAGGTAATGACTGGGGCATGCACCATGTGGCAGATGATCTGAATGCTTTAATGAACGCTCTCATGGATGTTCTTGATGGTTAATGCATCCGCTCTTCGAACACAAGAATAGAAAGGGGCGGCATTGCGATGCGAAAATGGGTGGGTTCAAACCACTCATTCCTCACAATGTGCGCCCATTGGTTTCCAAAATTACCCGTTCCACCATACTGGATCCCATCGGAATTAAAAATCTCTTTAACTTCTTTGATTCTGGCTATTTCGGGGTCCTCTTTTAGGGATGGCAATGGAAAGTCATAATCGCGATAGCCCATGGTTGAAAAGTTAAAGAATACAGCAAGTCGCCCTCCCTTATCATCATAACGATGAAAACCGATCACCTTATTTGCCGCGCAGTGAGAGATCGGTTTATAACCCCTATTACCTAGCTTCCAAAAGGGAGGATTGGAAATATAAAGGCGGTTGAGATCTCCCACATAATGTAAAAGATTGGAATGAGGAGAGGAATTGAGACGATGCCACTCTACAGCACCCTCCATCGCATTAAGACGCTCATTCCAAGGCCATATTTGTCCCAATTCATCTCCCATATGGATGAGATGGCCAGCGCCCGGCGCCAGTAAGTTCCACCCATGAAACAAACGCATATCGCCAAAACATCTCCATTGATCATCTGTCGGCACGCATCGGTAAAGCGTCTCTCCAGAGGCATCATCATGGGAATGTGCCATCATCCAATTCTTATCTCCACTTGTTTGCTCTAAATTTGCGATCAGCTTGCCAAAATGATGCTCATCTTTGCCACGCTCATCGTAGGGAGTTTTCAAATAATTACAAAAATTTCTCTGTAAAAACACCCCACCGACATTGGCATCAAAGCCAAGTCCCCCTTCCCAAACCGGTCTTGTGACTTTTTCAAATCCATCTGTTTCTTCAGCAATGGTTAAAATGCCAGGATAGCGTTCATGGAGCTTGCAATTGGCCTCCTTCAAGAAATTCACCGCATCCCATTTGATATCTCCATCGCGTTTGAGCATCGGCCCCACTGCATCAAGCCGGAATCCATCGCTATGAAAAACTTCAGACCAGTAGAGTAGGGAGGATAGGAGGAGTCGTCTGGTTTCCTCTTTACCAAAATCAAAGTACATCGTGCCCCAGGGAGTGGGATCAGAGGCAAAGAGATTTGTCCCATCATAATCATGGAGTGTTTGAGAGAGATCCCCTGCGTGCTCATGCTTAAAATGGGAGGGAACAAAATCGATGATCACACCAATTCCGTTTTGATGGCAATGGTCGATAAGAAATTTAAATTCATTCATACCCCCCATTCTTCTATTGGGAGCAAGGGGATGGTTGAGTTGATAGCCACATGAATAATCGTGTCTATTATCAATCACTCCATAAAGTTCAACGTGTGTGAAAGGGAACTTTTTGTGGTACTCGACAATCTCGTGGGCAAGCTCTACAAAGGAAATCCCCCCCCCCTCTTTTTTCTTCCAGTAATCTACATTCAACTCATAAATAGAAAGAGGCTTTTCTAAAGGCTTGCCTTTGGCTCGATCATGCATCCAGTTGTGATCATTCCAATCGTAGGAATCGATGTCTGAGACGATAGATTCTGCAGTCCCATCGGTTTCTCTGATTGCAAAGGAAAAAGGATCTGTACGCTCTTGCCAGTGGTCGTTATGACTACAGATCCGATACCGGTATGTTCTCCCCAAATGCGCGTGCTCTGTAAAAACTTCCCAAACTCCATATCCATTCCGATTCATTGGGATGGTGTGTTCCTCCTTTCCAAATGCTCTTAGAACTAAATGCACTTCTTTTGCATTAGGGGCAAAGACCTGAAATGCAGTTCCATCGACTAACCGATGAGCTCCTCGATGCAGATAAAGGTGGTCAGGATCATTTTTTAACCACTCTTTATGATGATATTCACTTGCGAGACTTTG
Source organism: Acidobacteriota bacterium (assembly GCA_903970255.1). Taxonomy (GTDB): domain Bacteria; phylum Chlamydiota; class Chlamydiia; order Chlamydiales; family Rhabdochlamydiaceae; genus CAJCIW01. The sequence goes on along the minus strand of CAJCHM010000003.1, from coordinate 4,271 downwards.
AATAAATTTTTTTGTGGGTAAAGATGCTCTATCAAGTATGGCTTGCCTCTGTTCAGGGTTCATTCGATGATAAAGGAGGGAAATCCCTTCATATTCTGCAAGTTGTTGCAACTGCTCCAATTTGTGCAAGCATTCTTCATCTTCCTTAGAATAAGCAAGGTCAAGCGTGCATCTTTTTCTCTCAATGATATAAAGGCTCTCATAATAATGTAGAGCCTGTTCACAAATTCCATTCCCATTGGGATAAAGCAAAGGAGATCGGATATCGGAGAGGAGAGAGAATTGCTGGTGAAGTTTTTTTCTGCCAAAATCTGTTTCATTAGGAGCTCCCCACTCCACCCAGACAGCCCAATAAAGCAGCCCTTGTACATCGTCTGGCAAATGGAAAAAAGCTTTTTTCCATTCCCCCAAATTCAATTGTTTTTGGATTACATGAAGCAATCCGCTCAGTTTATTAATCCTTTCTTCCAAGTTCTTTAAATTTAGATTAGGCATAGGAGTGTGACACGACATGAACCGCTCTGCAAGTCTACGATGCCTGTCATAGGCTAAGGTCTGAACCAGATAGGTGCGTTCTGCTACCTTTTCGGATCCGAGTAAACTAGGGATCTTATTTTCAATATCGCCAAGACGCGATATCCTGTTATCTTCCCTTCCCATACTCCAATATCGGAGCTTTCCTGCTTCATGCAAATAAGCATCTCTGATCATAAGTAACTGCCGCCTTGAAAATTCGAATCTCACCTGTTTTATCACAAATGAAAAATTCATTGCCCAAAATTTGTGCTTTCAAGTAAAAAGGAGTGGCGACAATAATATTTATTAGGTATCATCGCTTGAAAATTGCAAGTTTCTGGACACTTAACCTAATCCTGTCTCTTTCCGCCTTAACTACCTACCTTTGGGGGGACGCTCAAACCTCTCGGATCGCCTCTTTAGAAACGAAAATGGCGGCGATCAAAAATGATACCGTTAAAAAAACAACAGGGATCAAGCTTACATCCGCAAGCCCCCAGATTGACGGGTATGGATTTTTTGCAACAGCCGACCTTCTGTATTGGAAGCTTCAAGAAGAGGGTTCCGACTACTCTCTCTCCCTCAAAAGCCCCACACTGCTAACAACTGGAAAAGCTGCGCATGCTAACTTTGACTGGAATTTTGGTTTTCGCACAGGCGTTGGCTATCACATGGAGCATGACGCTTGGGACTGGTATTTAAACTTCACATGGTTCCAGTCCAGAGCTAACAACACTGCACATAAAGGGGATAACGCAGGACTTGCCCCTCAGAAAGGATTTGGGCTGCTTCAATTGGCAAATAAAATCCAAAGCCATTGGAATGTTCACTACTACGTGATCGACTTAGAGCTGGGAAGAAGCTTTTTTGTGAGCAAATTTTTGAGCTTTCGACCCCAATTTGGGATTGAGAGTGCATGGATAAGCCAGCGCAGACGCTACCACATAGAAACCAATTTAGATCCTGGAACTGGAATTTTTGGTGAAAACATCTATGGGAAGAATAACTTTTTTGGGATTGGTCCAAGAACCGGAATTCAGGGAACTTGGCGCTTTTGCCCCCATTTTAACTTGATGGGAACTGTTGCCGGCTCGTTGCAATGGGGAAGCTTTGATAACACTTTGAGCGAAACGGCACTGACGAGATTAGGAAAAGTAAAGAGAGTTGATGTCGATGGAGATCTTCACCAGTTGGTTCCCAATGTTCAAATGGCTCTCATGCTGGGTTGGGATACGAACATTATGCAAGATCGGTTCCATCTTGGAATCTACTTAGGTTATGAATTTCAGTACTGGTGGCGCCAAAACCAGTTCTTAAACCAGCAGCAATTTACAGGCACAAATTTTGAACATGAATCCAGGGATTTATCGTTAAATGGCGCAACACTAGATATACGGTTCGACTTCTAATACGTTGTAAAAAAATGAAAAAAACACTCTTATTCCCTCTCCTTGTTTTCAGCTACGTTCAAGGATTTGCTGACACTGATAATCTCAATTCCCGATTGAGCATTTTAGAAATACAGATGAATGAAATCAGCACGAAAACTGTCTATGGCAATTATGGAGGAAAAACAGCTTCTGCCTCCCCTCCCATCTCCGGTGAGAACTGGTTTTTTGCGGGGCAAATGCTCTATTGGCAAGTCAATGAAGGAGGAACGGATTATGCACAGAGTTTCGAGAACAATCCCGGCATGGCCTCTGTTGATGACGTTCATAATCACAGATTAAAGTTTAGCTGGGATTTCGGTTTTCGGGTCTATGCTGGTAAAACCTTCGAGCATGACAAGTGGGATCTCTCTTTGAATTTCACATGGTTTAGAACAAAAAAATCTGCCACCGCCTCTTTAGATTCAGACGCCTTTCTGATTCCTGTAAATTCCATCACACAACTCAAATCAACACAAGTCAAGACAAATGGGAATATCCGCTTTTACAATCTAGATCTGAATCTAGGCAGACGCTACTTCATTAGTCCTAAACTAGCCCTACATCCCACTTTAGGGATTAAGACAGCCTGGATCTCCCAACATTTTAGAACACATAGCGCTGTTGTTTATCCCTTCTCTGAGCAGTTATATACCAAGCAGAGAAATGGATTCTTTGGCATTGGCCCAGAAGTGGGTATGGAAGGAAAATGGTTTTTGCCCCACGGCTTTCATCTTACAGCAGCCGGAGGGGGTTCTTTGCTCTGGGGAAGCTTTACAATTGCCCATGATGAGAGAACCACTGTCTCAGCAGTGCCGGGAGGGGCCTTACGCTTTGACATACACGATGTCTCTCCAATGGCTCAATTGCAAATGGGTTTTGGCTATGAGACAAACATCTACCACAACAAATACCGTTTAGAATTTAATGTCGTTTATGAAAATCAATACTGGTGGGATCAAAATCAACTGCCGCGCTTTGATTTTTTTGTACCTCAAAGGTTTCAACGTTATTCAGAAGACTTGAGTCTGCAAGGGCTGACTGTGGAGGTGAAATTTGATTTTTAATCACTTGAGATTTGAGATGCGTTGGAAATTTTTTGCCTGTGGCGCTCTTTTAGCCTCCACCCCTGGGTATTGCGATAATACTTCACGCGTTAATCGTCTAGAGACCAACATGCAAAAGATTGGAGCTGAAAATGCCTATGGCAATTTTGGATCTAGGACTGCATCAGCCCAACCCCAAATCGATGGCTATGGCATTTTTGTTACCGCTGACTTTCTTTGGTGGAAACTCTATGAGGGAGGTACCGATTATCTTTTTAAAGATCAAAATGCCAGAGGTGTGCCTCCAGCTAAAGGAGAAATCAAACATTGCAATTTTGATTGGCAACCAGGATTTAAAATCGGCGCCGGGTATCTCTTTGATTACGATAGTTGGGATACTGTCATCGATTTTACCTATTACCAAACTAGCGCGCATCACTCATCGAAATCATCCCATCTCTTCCCGCTCATTGGCGATCAATTTTTGGATTTAACTGAGGCAAAGACCCATTGGAATGTTTCCTTTTACGATCTCCATTGGGTACTCGGGCGGAATTACTTTGTCAGCAAATTCCTCTCTTTCCGCCCCTTTTTTGGAATTGCCACAGCATGGATCGACCAACATCGCCACTTTGACTTGCTTACAAATCTAGATAATCAGATCACACTCAAGAGCGAAAATAATTTCTGGGGGATTGGCCCACGTGTAGGTATTGATACCCAATTTGCCCTTTGTGAAAACTTTAGCATCTATGGAAATATCGCTGGCGACCTCCTTTGGGCAGATTTTGATGTGAGCGAAAAAGAGGTTAACAAGACAACATCTACAGAAATTTACAACTTGGATGACGATCTGGATAGCATCGTCCCAACCGTTAGTTTTGGGTTGGGAGTTGCCTACGAAACAAATTTGAGCAAAGACCGCTACCGCATCATGATCAAGGCAGGTTACGAAAACCAGTACTGGTGGCGACAGAACCAACTTCCCCTATTTGAAAGCGCCATCCCCGCTTTCCATAGGATCTCCGAGGATCTCAGCCTGCAGGGATTGACCGTTGAGTTCCGCCTGGATTTTTGATGCTACTGAGGGAATTGCAAGACTTGCTTCGCGGCTAAAAAAAGGGCCATGTTCACCTTTTCGGGCAGAATTTCGGCCAAGCGAAAGGCCCCAGATGCTGTAGTTTTTGACGAGGGAATAGCGCCAGCTATTTCCGAGGAGAAAAATACAGCAGATGGGCGCCTTGCAGCCGGCCGAAAACTGACCGTAAAGGTGAACAGGGCC
>CAJCHM010000002.1 GCA_903970255.1 Acidobacteriota bacterium | reverse complement strand
ATGCCAGAAGATTTGGCGATCCTGAGATCGAGCAGTATACGCCTTACTGCCAAGTAAAAACCATTCTTTTGAACAGGTTCCATCGCCGATTGGAAACGGGGCAACCCGTGACTGTTCCGGGCAGGACTCTAGAAACCGTAGAAGGATGTATCCACCATCCCTTTCGAGACTTGAATGTCATAGCCGGCAGAGAGAAATCTCGCAAACCGGACGGTCACTCAGAGAGCGAAACAAAAAATAAACACGTTTTTAGGAACAGTTTAGAACTAGGCTTTTGGAAATTTTAAATTGATGGCTGACTCCGTGAATAAGAAGGCGTACTTTCTGCTTACCCTGTTACTCCTGCCCTATTTTTTATTTGCCAGTGAATTCAAACAGCATTTGCAAAATGGTGGGGGAGACCTCAAATTTATACAAACGCCAGAGGATATGAAGCGTTTGGGTTTTTTTTGCGCCATGTTTGATATGGCCCAAAAAAGGGAAAGCCCATCGGGGGAAATTCCCAAAACGCTCCATTTCATTTGGCTAGGTCCCAAACCCTTTCCCCCATCCTCTATTGCCAACGTAAAGAGCTGGATTGATCATCATCCAGGCTGGAGATTCAAATTTTGGACAGACCTGGGTCAAACTGCTCCTGATGACAGAATGGATGTGCGTGTCTTTGATCAATTTCCTTTGGCTGAAATGGCAGATCTCTATTTTCATTGCGATAATTTTGGCGAGCGTTCTCAAATTTTGCGCTACGCGATATTGATTTCTGAGGGAGGTCTCTACGTTGATCACGATACTCATTGCAAGAGGGCTTTTGATTCCCTTCGAGAAAATTACGATTTTTTTTGTGGTATGGAACCTCTTGGAAAAACGATTCTTAGCTCCTCTATCAATCCTTCCCCTCATCTATTAGCCTCCACTGCCGAGCATCCGATATTAAAGGCGACTAAAAATTGGCTTATTAAAGGGTGGGATCGGTTAGAAGCACAGTATACAGGTTCTGATCCTTCCTCTGTGTACAACCGCGTGCAGCATAGAGGATTTCAGGCGCTCTCCTTTGGAATTAAAGATGCCTATGCTAGATCTGGCCGAAAGGATGTGGTTTTTCCACCCAATTATTTTAGTCTTTTGAGTAGCGATGCTGCACTCTATGCCACCCATCAGCACTTGGGCAGCTGGCATGAGAGAGAAACCGCTTCTAGCCTTAAAAAAGAAGGGCTAATAAGCAGATTTAAAGGAGATTTAGATCGCACCTATGGGTTGTGCATCGCTCTTACTGTATTAAATGTTGTATTTGGGGCTTTATTATTTACGAAAAGGAGAAAAGCATGAGAAATATTTTTTTTGTGTGTCTCTTTTTCACCTCTGCTCTTTTTAGCAAACCATCTCAGGTTGATATCAACGATTTTGATTCCTTGATGGGAAAATCAACCTCTCACTGGGACTATGTTGCAAAAACAGAGGATCTTCATCTGCTTGAATTTGCAAAGACTCTGTATCAGAAGAACAACCAAGCTCAATTTAAAAATGAGGGGCCCTATAAAATCCCTCCAGTGATCCATTTCATTTGGTTGGGGCCCCGCCCCTTTCCTCCTGAATCTGTTGAAAATATCCGCTCTTGGATAGCGATGAATCCAGGTTGGAGGGTCAAGTTCTGGACCGATCGCGTAAGAGAGCCTCCTTGTGAAGGGATGGAGATGGTCCTTGTTGAACATTTTTCTTTTTTTAAATTGGGTAAGTGTTATGAAATGTCGCAAAATTGGGGAGAAAAATCAGATCTTTTGCGGTATGAAATTCTTTTTCAAGAAGGGGGAGTTTATGCCGATCATGATGCCAACTGTCTCAGACCTTTTAACGGGATGCATTATGGTTATGACTTTTTCTGCTGTCTTGAAACGCCGCATGAGCCCTTTGTGGGGAGAAGCGTCACCTGCGGAAATGGGGTGATTGGTTCTAGACCAGGCCACCCTACCCTAATCAAAGTGATCGATTTAATCGAGGGGCGCTGGGGGCCTTTAGCGGAGAAATTTAAAGGAAGAGATGAGTATTCCCAGGTGGAAGTTGTGATGCAGCGCACCTATATCGCTCTGACTGACGCCATTCAAGATAGCATCGGGGCTAATGAAAATACGGATATTGTTCTTCCTGCGGCTTACTTCTTTTCAAAATCTGGGATCCCTTCTATTTACTCGCAGCATTTCTATGCGGGAGCCTGGGATGAGTTCAAATTTAAGAAAACTCAAGCAGATCGTATCCAGGAACAATCATTGGGTAAGCTCCGACGAAAGGGGCATCACCTTTCCCTATTGATTTCTGGACTTGTAGGGTTTAACCTCCTGTTATTGAGTTCCTACTTGATTAAAGGACGGAAAAAATGAATAAATTATTTTATAAGCTTTCTTTGCTGTTCCTTATCGGAGCTATTTCTGTGCTTTCTTTTTCCTGCCAGAAAAAGAAAGAGACCTATCATCCAATGGCCAACGATTTTGAAAGTCTCACAGGGAAAGATCTTCCTGTTTGGAAATATGTGCAAACTAAAGAAGATTTCGAGCATCTCCATCTGTTTAAACAGATGTATGATTCACGTAAAAACCTACTTGGAATGTCCGGCGATACGGTACGGATCCCTAAAATCGTCCATTTTATTTGGATCGGTCCTAGGGCATTTCCCAGAGAATCTGTAGAAAATGTACGTACCTGGATGGCTAAAAATCCCGATTGGACCTTTTATTTTTGGACTGATAGGCAGCGCCCTCTTCCCGCTCCTGGAATGAAGGTGAGAATGATTCAAGATTTTGATTTTTTAAAGTTACGGGATTGTTTTTCCAAATCAGATAACTATGGGGAAAAATCAGATGTTCTCCGTTATGAAATTTTATATCGGGAGGGAGGGATTTACGTCGATCACGACGTCAAATGCTTCAAATCATTTGAGGCTCTGAATCGAGCCTATGATTTTTACTGCGGTATCGACATGCCCTATACCAGCAGTCTTCCCTCTTGTATTTTTACAACAAATAACCTGATTGGTGTAAAACCCAAGCACCCTATACTCATGCGCTGCATGCAGCTTTTGGCAGATAGATGGGATCAGATTGAAAATGATTATCCCGGTCAAGATCGGGAAGCGATGCTCAATCGCGTGCTCCATCGCACCTTTTGGTTGTTTGGCGAGGCTGTTAAACTCGAAGCTAGCCGTGAGGATAACCGCGATATTGTTTTCCCTGCTTACTATTTTGATGCCCCAAAGGAGGAATACGCGATTTTTGCGCGCCACCAATATGCCGGCTCTTGGCATGAAAAAGAATCGGCATTTGAGAAAATGGTGCGCCAACGCTTAATGATCCTTACTAAGAAAAGTAATTTGATTATGCTCATCATAGGGATAATGTCTGTAGTTAATGTGCTTGGATTAATAGGATTATACTTAGTTTGTCGAAGGCGGTATGTTCTTAGAGAGTGAACTACTGGCTCTAAATCAACGTTGTATTTTTCCAGGTCCAAACGAATCTGAGGAAGTTTTTTTTAAGCGAGCAAGTGCCTTGCTCCCCTGTGCTTACAATAATTGTGTTTTTACAGAAACATTTAATTCCTCTCCTGACTGGATCCAGGCTTCCACAGATTCCCATGGTCTGAGCTTTTGGGAGGGGGCTGCGACGTGGATTGAAGAAAACGGGGATGGAAGCAGATCGTATCAGATCCAACTTAAAGATTCTTGGCTCACGCGCCTGTACCCAAAAGAGGAGATCATTGCCCATGAGATGGTGCATGCCGCCCGTCTGATGTTTGATGAAAGCCGGTTTGAGGAAATTTTAGCCTATCAAACTTCCAAAAATCGATTCCGCAGGTATTTTGGCCCTATCTTTTCTTCCCCAAAAGAATCCAAATGCGCTCTTGCACTTTTGTTCACCTCACTCCTTTGTTCTTGGACAGAGATTGCCCTCGATTTCAATTTAGTTGGAAATACCATCTTTGCACTTCCGTTCCTGGCGTTTGGGTTTGGATTGTTCCGGCTTATCCGCGCACAACATATTTTTTCAAAAGCTATGCGCAATTTAGCAAGGAGTATACCACAAACGGCAAAACCCCTTGAGGTAGCACTGCGTTTGAGAGATCGAGAAATTGAGTTGTTTGCAGAATATTCTCCACAAGAAATTTGCGCTTTTGTAAAACAGCAGACATCTCTGCGCTGGAAGCTGCTAGATCCACTGTTTACGCTTAGATGCCGGAGCAATTCTTAAGAGAGAGCGGTATTTAGCAATCGTGCGCCTAGCTGTTGGGATGCCAAGTTTTTTGAAATGGCTGCTGAGCTGATCATCTGACATCGGATTCAATTTATCCTCTTCATCAATGGTCTTGGCCAAAATCTTTTTCAAGCTATGATTCGAGATTTTTTCTCCACTACTTGTTTCTACCCCTTGCTTAAAGAAAGATCCCATCGGGAACATCCCCTGAGGACAGCCGACAAACTTATTGCTGATCGCTCTTGCAACCGTCGATTCATGGACGCCGATTTCAAGAGCAGCTTCTTTCATGGAGAGTGGAACTAACGATCCTGTAGCCCCTTCAAAGTAGTCTCTTTGTTTCTTCAATAAAAATTCTCCGATGCTCCGCAAGGTGTTGTTTCTTCGCTGAACGATCCTCTGGAGCCATTTGCCACCTGCAAGATGGCGGCGCAAGTAATGGTATTGCTCATTCTCAAGAGAATGATCGCGCAGTGCTTCTACATACACAGGTGCGATATGAAATTTTGGAAAAAACGAAGTGTTGATTTCGATCTGCCATTTTTCCTCGATGAGAAGAAATAAAAGATCTGGAAGGATCGCTGTGGGTGGGTGGGTGCAGTATCTATAACCTGGATTTAGATCCAAGGGAGCGATCTCTTTTCTAACGATATTTACAAGTTCTTTGATCGGAATTTGTAGCCGCTTAGAAATGTTTGGAAGGCGGTTGTGTAGCAGATCGTCAAAATGCTCTAAGATTACCTTTGCTCCCTTAGAGTTGCCCTTATTTTTGAGCTTAAGCTGCAATAGAAGGCATTCCTGCAGGTTGCGCGCGCCAATCCCTGGAGGATCAAAAGATTGGATCACTTCCAAGATCTTTTGCATTTTCATCAACGGGATAGATGGGGCGACCTCTTCAAGCGGAGTGTCTAAAAAGCCCTTGTCGTTCAAATGGCCGATAATCTGTTCTGCTAGATGAAGGTCCTCCCTCCCATCAAAAGTCAACGGAGCTTGGTTCATCAAATGCTCATAGAGTGAAATGGGAGCTGTGAGCAGATTTTCCTGATGCTCTTTGCGCCTTTTTTCCAAATTCTCTTGTGATCGATTTCTTGTTTGGCGCCATTCCCTGTTGGGTTCATCTAGCCGTTCCTTAAACTGCTCCTGAGATAGATCGACATCAAGGACTGGATTATTTTCGATTTCATTCTTCAGCCACTCAGCAAGCTCTAGCATAGGCAGCTGCAGCACATGAAAGGCTTGCCTCATTGCCAAATTGATGAGCAGCTGTTGTTGTTGCTTTAATGCAGTTTGGTTCTCTTGTATTAACGAAATTGAAGGCATGTGATTGTGAGGTTTTTATTCCTAACTTCACATATATAATTATTTTTTTAATTTGTCTATACTGGTGCTACTTCAAACGTACCTGTAGTTTTTGTTTTAACGCGACCATTTTTCCTTTCCCTAAACAGGGACATTATTCGAAGTAGAAAGCGAAAAGGGGGCCGTTAAAACAGAAATGTGAGGTACGTTTGAAGTAGAACCGGTATATACCGGTGCTACTTCAAACGTACCTGTAATTTCTGTTTTAACGCGACCATTTTTCCTTTCCCTAAACAGGGACATTATTCGAAGTAATAAGACCCTGTTTGGAGGAAGGGAAAAGGGGGCCGTTAAAACAGAAATTACGGGTACGTTTGAAGTAGCGCCGGTATATATTATCCTATGATATCGATGCACAAAAAGCTGAACTTGACTTGGTTTCTAAAATTATGTAGATAAAAGGGTATCTAAATTCTCAACACATATAAGCGGGGATAGGGCTCCATGCATTCAAACTTTTCTGGTCCAGGTCAAAAATGGGATAAATTTTTAAAAGGGATATTTGTTTTTACTTTGTGTGCGGCAACCCCCTTTGTTCAATCAGCAACTTATACTGTAACGAACACAAATGATTCAGGCGGTGGCTCCTTGCGCGCAGCTCTCCAGTCGGCAACTTCTGCCGGAGATGTCGTGCAATTTGCATTGTCAGGATCGATGGGAACGATCATGTTGACGACCGATTCTCTGCCCCCCATTACCGCAAATATTACGATCGATGCGATGGGCAATACCGTTACCATTAATGGGGGCAGCTTATATCAACCCTTCTTTGCAATTCCAGGTGTTGCGCTCACCATTGAAAATACCGGTGGCGGCAGTATTTCTCTTACCAACACAGCCTCAAAAGGGGGAAATGGAGGAACAACAGGCTACGAATCCTGCAGCTCAGGGGGTGGCGGAGCGCTGGGTGCAGGGGGTGGTTTATTTGTAGGAGCAAATGCCACAGTCACTCTTTCAGGAGTGCAATTTTCTAACTGTATGGCCATTGGAGGTAATGGGGGCGCTCCGGGAAGTGTCGTCGGTGGCGGCGGTGGCGGCGGTGGAATGAATGGCGCAAATGGGGGGAGTGCGGGT
>CAJCHM010000001.1 GCA_903970255.1 Acidobacteriota bacterium | reverse complement strand
GTGGGCCATGTTCACCTTTACGGGCAGAATTTCGGCCAAGCGAAAGGCCCCAGATGCTGTAGTTCTTGAAGAGGGAATAGCGCCAGCTATTTCCGAGGAGAAAAATACAGCAGATGGGCGCCTTGCAGCCGGCCGAAAACTCACCGCAAAGGTGAACATAGCCAAAAAAAGATGATTTTGGCGCAGTTTCCATTCTGCGCCAAAATTGGAAAGAATTTAGTCTGCCATCAACGTATTAAGCAGCTCTCGAATATTGGGTGAGCGGGCTAGACCTGCTAGTTGTTTTAAAATGGCTTCCCCCTTTTCATCATATTCTTGTGGAGACTCATCGGATTCCAGTTCATCATCTTCTTCCTCATCCCCATTGAAAATTAGAGTAAACAGAGAAACTAAAGCGTTTTGCGTCTGTTCGTATGACCCTAAATTATCATAGGCTATGATTTTTCCAAAAGCGATGACGAATTCTTGCTCGGGAGATCGATTTTCTCTCTGACTTAATACATTAGATGCCATCTGAAAATCCTCGAGGGCATAAGAAAAATCGTTAGACAATAGGTGGTTATTCCCACAGCCGATGTAAAAAAGGACCTGCTTCTCCTCATCCAGATTCACCTCTGTGCTCTGAAGGCCATGCACACACTCTTCTGAAAAACAAGACAGACCCATTCCTAAAAATAAAACAGATAACATTGTTTTAAACATCATTCCTCCAAGGTTGAAAGAAAGAATCAAAACAAATATCGCTCTTACATGCAACAACAATTTTTAATAAAGTTGCCTCAGAGGGAATTGCAAAACTCGATTCGTGCCCAAACGCGCGGTTTTCACGCCGAGGGAGTTTTTCGCAGGACCCCTAAGGCCCAATAGGTTATGTGGTCCCGAAAAAAACTCCATCGACATAAAAATCATCACGTTTGTGCCGCCAATCTAAGTTTTGCAATTCCCTCTATGAATTAAGTTATCCTTTGCCGTTGTCTTAGGGTACAACTCAACTAATCAGCTCAACAAGATCTGAATATTTTTTCAGTACTATATCAGCAGTTAGAAATGTTAAAGGTTCAGAAATAGCTTGAGCGATGAGCAGCCTGTCAAACGGGTCGCGATGAATATCAGGAAGATTGCACACATTAGCGGCATGGGTAGCTGTAATAGGCAACTCGACAAAACCGCTTTCAAAAATAGCCTCGACGGCTTGACCTATGTCAACATCTAGCTTTTTAAGCTTAACCTTAATTGCCATTTCCCAAATAGAAGCACTGCTGACGTAGACATCGGATGCGTTTAAAATTTTCGACCGTGTTGCTTTGGACAATCGGCGGTCATTTTTAATCACCCAAAGAGCGATATGTGTATCCAGTAACAATCTCATGATTAGCCTTCAAACTCAGCTAGAAACTCATCAGACAAAGGCGCATCAAAATCTTTTGCAATTTTTAGTTTTCCCTTTAGAACTCCAAACTTTATTGGTTTTTTTTTACCAATTGGACCAAGTTTGGCAACCGGCTTTCCTGCCATAGCGATCAAAATTTCATCACCATGAAGGACAGCATCCACAAGTTTGGAAAAGTGGGTCTTGGCCTCATGAATGTTCACTATACGCATGCTCTTCACCTTGATATGGTTTTTATACTAAACTAAGCTTAGTCTAGTCTATTTCACACTTAAATAACAAGGTTGTTTTTCATTAAAACCTAAAGAGCTAATAATAAGAATTTTACAACTTTGAAATTTGATTACCTGGAGTTTGGACTAAATGTGGATACACTCATCCTCTGCGGGAATTAGCGGCAAACCCAGTCGCTTCTTCTTCCTTATAAATGCTGGCATGTCCCACAAGTCCAAGTTAAAGGATCGAATGGATAACTCCCCCATCGACTCGCAATGGCGCACCATTGATTGCCGCACCCTGTCCACTACAGACAAACGCAACTAATGCGCCTACCTCATCCACTGTTGCAAAGCGTTGAAGGAGTGAAGTGGGTCTAACGGTCTTAAAAAAGTCATCTTCAACCTGCTTTGGGGAGATATTTTTTGTTTTTGCAATCTCAGCCACAAATTGTTCTACTCCTTCAGAATAAGTGGGACCGGGTAAAATGGAATTCACAGTGACCTTTGTGCCTTTGGTCAATGCCGCAAGCCCGCTTGCAATGGACAGTTGTGCAGTTTTCGTCATTCCATAGTGAATCATTTCAGTGGGGATATTCACACCCGATTCACTGGAAATAAAGATAATGCGGCCCCAGTTTTTTTCTAACATCTTAGGAAAATAATGGCGACAAAGACGGATCCCACTCATGACGTTAATATTAAAAATCCGAAGCCAATCTTCATCGGTAGTATCCTCAAAATTTCTCACCTCGTAAATTCCGAGATTGTTGATCAGGATGTCCACATTAGGGAGGGTTTTGATTAACTTGTCGAAACCTGCTTTATCTGTTAGGTCAAAAGGCGCTGCAAATAACTTTCCTTTGATAGGCTTTATTTTTTCTATGGCAGCCTCAACTTTTTCTCTAGAGCGTCCATTGATATAGACGGTAGCTCCTTCATAGGCTAAAGCCTTAGCTATGGCCAGCCCAATACCAGATGTTGAAGCTGTGACAAGTGCTACCTTACCTTCCAAATCAAAATCCATACTATTTTATCCCCATTTCTTCCCCTTTTAATTTAAATAAATTTTTTTTGTAACTAAAAAACCGATTCAATAGCGACGGTTCCTTGTCCGTTGTTATGGCTGTAATATGAGGGTAATTATGTCCATAAGTATGGACAGAAATCAATAAAAGCACACAAGTCACTGATAGCAAATCATCTGCATTTTGTCCGTAAACTATTTTTTTGCATCTTATTTTAGATGCTAGAAAAACATCTTTCTTGAGAAAATAGCCCCTTAAACTGGACTTTAGCCATTGAAGCGGAGCGATTTTTCTAGATAGCGCCCGCAGGCAGCGGGAATTTTGTAATAGTAGGCTTGAATATGCCACCATTACAAAATTCCCCCTGCCTGGGGGATGCTATCTGAGAAAAGCGCCCCGCTCCAATGGCTAAAGTCCAGTTAAAATGAGTTGCAATTCATGGATCGTAAAACAGTCATCGTGGGGATGTCGGGAGGGGTCGACTCTTCTGTTTGCGCCCTGTTACTCAAGCAGCAAGGGTTCAACGTCATCGGGATGTTCATGAAGAACTGGGAGGAAACAGATGCCAATGGGGTCTGTACCTCTACTGCAGACTATGAGGATGTCGTCAAAGTCTGCCACCAACTAGATATCCCTTACTACTCTGTCAACTTTGTCAAAGAATACCGGGAGCTGGTTTTTGCTCAGTTTCTTGCAGACCTAGCACAAGGCCATACTCCCAATCCCGACATCCTTTGCAATCGGGAAATCAAGTTTAAGGTATTTTTAGAAAAAGCACTGAGCCTAGGAGCCACTTACCTGGCTACTGGTCACTATTGCCAAAAGAGCGATGAGGAATCTCCCCAATTATTGAAGGGGAAAGATCCTGGGAAGGATCAGAGCTATTTTCTCTATACATTAGGCACTGTCCCCCTTAAAAAGGTTCTTTTTCCCATTGGACACCTGCTTAAAACTGAGGTGAGAAGAATTGCCAAAGAGAGCGGCCTTGCAACATCTGAAAAAAAGGACAGCACCGGGATTTGCTTCATCGGCAAGCGGGATTTTAAAGAGTTTACCAAAGGCTATCTCGGCTACAAACCGGGCAACTTTGAAACCTTAAGTGGAAAAATCGTTGGCAAACACGATGGGATTGCCTTTTATACCATTGGGCAGCGCAAGGGGATGGGTGTTGGCGGCCCTGGAGATGCGTGGTTTGTCGTTGGAAAAGATGTGGAGCGCAACGTCGTTTTCATCGAGCAGGGAGAGGATCACCCTTCCCTTTATAAAAATGAGCTCTGTGCCGCGGATTTAAGTTGGGTTGCAGGCCATCCCCCTTCTCCCCTCCCCTATCTTTGTGCTGCCAAGGTGCGTTACCGCCAACCGGAACAACCCTGTGTCATTGAAAGAATCGAGGGGGGCCAAGCATTTGTGCGCTTTCTAGCGCCGCAGCGTGCGATCACGCCCCGCCAATCGGTCGTCTTTTATCAAGGCGACATCTGTCTTGGCGGTGGGAGTATTTCCTGAAAAATCCAATAATCGGTTTTCCAGTCTGAAAGGAAGGGAATTGAATTGTGATCTCGAAAAGAAAAATGCTCATAGGCTTTTAATAGTTCAAAAGTTTTTCCAGAATCAATTCCAAGGGAAGACTGATTCGCATTGTCGACAATGACAATACCACCTTTTTTAAGATGTTTTAAAACGTGTTCGGCACATGTATTTCGATGATAACCATCAATCACAATGCAATCATAGAGTCTGTCATCCTCGTCAATTGCGTTCACGTAAGGGCTATTTTCCCCCTTTTCCCCCACTGAATATGCCCATGGGTAAGCTTCCGAACCTGTCCATGCAAGAAATGGTGAAGGATGTGAAACTGGGTCAGATGACAACTCAGCCTTTCTGTATTTTATAATAGCATTGGGCACATTTCTGTTAATGAGTTCCTGGTTAACTTCATTAACCCATTGTTCATCATTTTCTATACTGGTTACAGTACGGCAATTATCGGCAAACCAAATTGTAGAATACCCACAACCCCATTCAAATACGTCCCAGTTTTTTGTGTCCCAAGTCACAAGAATATCGAGAAAACTTTTTGTAAACCAAGGTAAAACTAACCCATTCCGATGATCGATATACTGAGATGGATGTGGAGGCTGCATAGCTTGCAAGAAATTGAATATTCCGACAAAGAAAAGAACAAGAGGTAATAAAAGCATGGTTTATCCGTGATATTTGTTTGGTTCTGTAACCGCGCTAATGCATACTGAAACAACTTCAAGAATCGGTTTTGGGGTGCGTCAAAACCCGGAGGTTCGACGCACCCCAAAACCGATTCTTGAAGTTGTTTCAGTATATATCGGCGCTACTTCAAACGTGCCAGTAATTTCTGTTTTAACGGCCCCCTTTTCCCTTCCCCCAAACAGGGCCTTATTACTTCGAATAATGTCCCTGTATGGGGAAAGGAAAAATGGTCGCGTTAAAACAAAAATCACAGGTACGTTTGAAGTAGCACCGGTATATATAGTTCAATAATTATGATTCCAAATGAGAATTCTTCGAGAATCGGGAATCCCTGTATAGGGATGGTACAATGGGGACATAAAAGAGGTTAAATTAAACTTGTCAATGAGGAAACACAAAGTGGCCATCTCGGGAATATAAGAGAGAAACCCTAGCTTCTCCTTTGCTATTTCATGCCATTCATCCAGCAATTTCAGACTGCTGGCATTTGTTAAATCTAGACCGATGGTAATTGTTGTAAGGGGTTTTAGCCTGAGCAGTTCAGTGATTGTAGTCCCTAGAGCCTCAGCTGCAAATGGCTGGATATGTCTCTCATAGGAATAACCCTCTAGGGAATAAACAAATACTCCATTTCTCTCGATATCCTTAAAAACTGCGTCCAAGCCTTGCAGAGGCAACATACAGGCGTCAAGCCAAAGGCAATTTTTATATCCTAAAGTCTTTGCCTCTAAAAAAGAAAAAATCTTGAAAGCATAGGGGACATCAAACAATTCTAAGGTTCCCTCCTGTGTTGCCGGCCAGCCTCCTATTCTAAAAATAAAATGACCATTAAATCCAACCCTTTTCAGGGCATCTAATAAAGCATTTAAGTGCTTTATGTATCCCTCATCACAAGAAATATATGTTATAATGCAATTCTTCTTATCATTAGGGGCGTTGTTAAAATAAATAACACCAAACCGAGGATTTATTTCATCGGTTATTAATTTAAAATTTTGTAATCTCTTTTCTCTCAAATCTGTTCCCGGATAATTAAGATAGCTTAGCTCTGAGCGGAATGTACTCAAATAGTTCTGTATTATTTTATAATCGTCAAAAGTCGGATTCAACCAATTACTAATCGAGACTTTCTCTGACGCAGGCAGAAGATACTTTCCTGTATTGATATTGTATTTCGAAGCAATATCTACTGTTTCTTGGCTCACTGCATGTAGCATTCCGTGGAAAAAAATAAGGAGAAAAATATTAAAAATCACTTTTACCCCCCATTTTCAACGACTAGAACCTGTTTTAAAGCAGCACCTGAAAAGTAATAGCCAACCATAAGGGGTTTAAGAAAAAAAGGAGCAGCTGTGAGATCCAAAGGTCGGAACCCACCCACGACGGTATCTCTATTGGGAATCTGTTTCGTTGCAGAATCAACATCATGAATGAGTATTGAATATTTAAATTTTTTCAGTTTGGATAAAACATTGAAAACAAGAGAATTAGGTAAATGCATCAATACATCTTTGCAAATGGCAAGATCTCCAGAAGGAAGATTGGTTGAAGTAACATCCATGAGGATAAAGTGGATTTTTTCGGAACCAAATAAAGATTGGTTTCTAGCTATCAATGGATCTACGACATCGATACCTGTATAATCCCTATCGCCCCAATCGATTTCTCTTGCTAAGACCCAATCCCCACATCCGATATCCACTACAGATGTAATCCCAGGTGTTGTATCTAAAAAATTCTGGAGAAACTCGATGGAAGGCTTGCCCTGTCCCAAAGTCGATCCTGGGCCAGAAATTCCACATCCTTGCCGATCTTTTCCCCAAAGTCCATGATGATAAATATGACTGAAAGCCTTTTCAGATTCTGACTGATATCGAGCTATTGCCCAAGCTCTAATTCCATCTGAAAGATCGGTAACAGATTGGGCAGTCACTAAAGCAATTACCCCCTCCTGCACACAAAAATCAACAGCCGCCTTTACTCCCCATGGTGCATAGTCATCGATCCACAAAATCGTGTCATGATGAGCCAATTGCCGGCAGTTACGAATATCGGATACAGTACACTCAAAGGCATGCCCTCCGTCAATAAAAATAAGATCAAATTTCTCATTGGGATGAGCAGCTGCATATTTAGGAACCTCTAACCTGGAATCACCTGCAATAAATTCAAACCTCTCCCCGAATTTCTGCTTAATAAATTCAACACCCGTTGCTGTATAGGGGTGCACATTAATATCGATCGAAAGGAGCTTATTGCACGATGTGGCATTTAAAAATGCTTCAGAAGAATGCCCTGCATTAAACCCAATCTCCATGATTTTATTAATTTGAGGGACATTTTGAAGGGATTTAAAAAATTCTTTTCTTTGTATGGCTGAGGTGTACCCTTCATTTTTTTGCGAATGGACTGGAGAAAGAAAAAAGCCTTTTTGATTTAAATAAGAATCTAAATTGACGTTTTCCAGATTTTCTTCACTATTAACAACACGACAAAGAAAAACAAATGAAAACAAAAATATCGACTTGAATTTCATAAAACACTAACCCTCTAAATTTATACCCAAACAACTTGAAAAAGCGGTTTGGGTATGAAAGAGATTTTCTCAAGTCCTGATTTCTTTTGCAACTTTTAATTTAAATCATTTCCTCTCATAGCAAATGGAGGTCGTTCCTTTTTTAAACAAAATTTTATATGTTTTTTAATGACGACAACTGTCCATTGATCTATTAAGGAAATAAGAGCAAGAGAAATTTCATAATATGGTTCGTTATTATCTTAAAACACTCTGTTTATTTTTATTGTTTTTGGGAAGCTGCGCAAAAGTTCCCGACAGCGACCTTGCGCATCGATCAGAACCCATTCCGTTAACAAGTTCTTTGGAGACCGCTCATGCCAGAGAATTCTTTGAAGAGGGGGGCTGGCCCACAGAAAATTGGTGGGATATGTTTGAAGATCCCCAATTAAGTGGGCTGATCGAACAGGCATTAATAGATAGTCCCACCCTTCAAAGAGCACTTGCTAAAGTGGCTGTCGCAGAACAGGAAGCTAGGAAAGAAAAAGCGGCCCTTTTTCCCAAGCTAGATTTTGGCTATGAAGAGCAATGGCAGTATTTCAGCAAAAATGGCTTTATACGCTCCTTCTATCCGACAACATCAACCTCGCCGCAGATTCCAGCTAAAGACAATCAAATCGATCTTTCTTTGTACTTCAACTATGAGCTGGATTTTTTCGGAAGAAACCGCAACCTCTTTCGAGCAGCCCTTGGACAAGCCAAGGCAGAATACGCTGAGGCAAAACAAGCGACTTTGATGCTCACAACGCTCATTGCGCAAACTTATATCGAACTACAGACAAAGCTGCAGCTAATGCAGGTACTAAAGGATAGGCTGGATGATCGCCATCGCCTCTTTGAACTGACAAATGCTAGGCAGGAAGAAGGGCTGGATGCAGCAATTGCCGTCCTTGAGAGGGAGGAGAGTCTCTATCAGATACAACAGAGCATTTTGATGCTGGAGAAAGAAATTTCTCTAGATAAGCATTCTTTAAGCGTACTTGTCGGAGTAGGGCCAGATACGGATCTTTGTATAGAACCGATGGCAGCGATCTTTCAGAGAGCAGTTTCTCTCCCCTCTAATCTTTCCAGCGATTTGCTTGCGCGCAGACCTGATCTGATGGCGCAAATCTGGAAGGTTGAAGCAGCAGCAAAGCAAATCGGTGCGGCAAAAGCCGATTTTTATCCCCGCGTAAACCTGATGGCTTTTGCTCAATTAGAAAGCATTGCCTTCAATAAGCTTCTCAACATTGGCAGCCGGCAAGGAGGGCTTGTCCCGGCAGTGCATTTGCCGATATTCACAGGGGGCAAGCTCAGAGCAAACCTTAGGGAAAAGGTAGCCTCTTTCAATGAGGCAACCTACCGTTACAATGAGCTGCTGCTTAACGCTGCAAAAGAGGTCGCCGACCAAATTGCGATTCTAACGACGACCTTTGACACTTTGACCTATCAAATCGATACTGTCTCTATCGCTGAAGATAAACTGGAATTGGAACTTTCCCGCTTTGATGAGGGCGTGAATGATTTTCTCTCCGTTCTGCAAAGAGACGAGACTGTATTAATGCAGCGCTACCAACTTTTTGGTTTGGAAAGGGACTATCTGCTTGCCTGTCTTAAAATGATCAAAGCCCTTGGCGGCGGCTACCATGCTGAGGATATACCCAAATGACGGTACCGACACAAAAATCGCCTCCTAAAAATCCAAGTCAGAGAAACAAAGCAATTTTTATCGCTGCTTTGATCTTCGTTGTTATTGGGGTGGCTTGTTTCATTTACTGGTTGGTATGGGCGCGCTTTTACCAATATACCGATGACGCTTATGTCGATGGCAATAATGTCATGATCACACCCCAGGTGGGAGGTATTGTCGAATCTTTTTCTACCCTAGATGGGGATTTTGTACCTCAAGGGATGGTTCTTGTTGAGTTGGATAAGACCGATGCCAGAATCTCTCTTGGCAAAGCTGTTGCTGATCTAGGATATGCACTGCGCGATGTGAGGCAGATGTTTGAAAGGGCAAAGCAATATGGTGCGATGATCGAGGTGAAAAAAGCGGAATTTATTAAAGCTGCCCAAGATTACGAGCATCGGGTAAACCTGATCGATGAAGGAGGCGTTTCATTGGAGAACTTTGAACATGCAATCGCTGCTCTGACCGCAAGTTTTTCCGATTTGATCGCAACGGAATACCAATATACGGCTGCAGCAGCACAGGTGGAAAATACCACAATAGAGACTCATCCCTTGGTGGAGCAGATGAAAAATCGGGTCCGCGATGCTTATGTTTTTTTGCGCCGCTGCACGATCAAAGCGCCTGCAACGGGATTGATCGCCCAACGTACAGTACAAGTGGGTGAAACTGTTGCAGCAGGACAGCCGCTCATGGCAGTGGTTCCTTTAGATCAAATGTGGGTGACTGCAAATTACAAGGAAGTACAACTTGCAAAAATGCGTATTGGACAGCCTGTTAAAATCACATCTGACACCTACGGAGGCAAAGTGGTTTTTCACGGAAAAATTGCTGGGATTGGCGGAGGAACCGGGAGTGTTTTTTCTGTCCTGCCCCCTCAAAATGCAACGGGCAACTGGATCAAAATTGTTCAACGGGTTCCTGTGAGGATCACACTTGATCAAGAACAGATCAAACAACACCCTTTGCGGCTTGGACTCTCCATGGAAACCACCGTCGACATCCATGATACGACACAACCCTTTGTTCCTGAAATTAGGCCGCAGGAGCCTCTTTTCTCAACAGATGTCTTTGCAACACAAGAAGAGGGAGCAAATGCGCTCATTGCCAAGGTCATTTTCGACAATCTATACGGAGATGCGCAGTGACCCCCCTTTCAGGATTCATGCGCGCTGTAATCACCTTTGCCCTATCTTCAGCGACATTCATGTTTGTTCTAGATTATTCAATTGCTAATGTCTCTATCCCCTATATCTCCGGAGATATGGCAGTTGCTGTCGATCAAGGGACGTATGTGATTACCTCCTTTGCTGTCGGTAATGCGATTGCACTCCCGATTACAGGGTGGCTGACAAAAAGGATCGGGGCCGTCAAATTGATCTGCGTATCGCTACTGCTATTCACATTCTTTTCCTGGACTTGTGGCTCATCCCCCAACTTTGAGTGTCTTGTGATCTCCCGCTTCCTTCAAGGGCTATGCTCCGGTCCGATGGTTCCCCTTAGCCAAACCTTGCTGATGATGATCACACCGGCTGAAAAAAAAGCCTCTGCTCTTGCTCTTTGGAGTACCATTGTGATCACAGCGCCGATTATCGGCCCTATTTTGGGAGGCTGGATCTCCTATGACTACCGCTGGCCATGGATTTTCTATATCAACATCCCGGTGGGGATCATTAGCGCTCTTATCATTTGGGTCATTCTTAAAGACAGAGAAACCCTTCGAGAAAAACTTCCCGTTGATTGGGTAGGTCTTGTTTTACTAGCTTTTGGGGTCACCACACTCCAATTGCTTTTGGATAAAGGGGAACAGTACGACTGGTTCAACTCTCATCTCATCCTCACCTGGGGCGTGATTTCAGTGATATCATTCACATTTTTGCTCATATGGAGTCTAACGACAAAACATCCTCTCATCGAGCTAAAATTATTTAAAATCCGCACATTTGCAGTTGCTGTCTTTTACATCGCGATAATGTATGGGATCTATTTTGGCTCGGTCGTTTTAGTTCCGTTATGGCTGCAGACGAGCATGAATTACACTTCCATTTGGGCAGGGTTAGCTGTTGCTCCGATTGGAATTGCCCCTTTTATTATGGGACCGTTGATGGGAAGGGCCATTAGGAAATTTGGCACCACATCTCTATTAGGGCTATGCTTCATCTTGTTTGCTATTTCCTGTTTTTACACAGCCTATTTTGATACAGATGTCGATTTTTGGCATATTGGGTTTTCGAGATTTCTCTTAGGATGCGCTCTTGTCTTTTTCATCACTCCCCTCTTTGCATTGAGCTTGCAAGATGTGCCAGAAAACAAGCTTGCTAGCGCAACCGGTATTTTCCATTTTGTACGCGCAATGGTAGGGGGTGTAGGAACATCGATCTTTACAACCTTGTGGATCCGGCGCAGCGCCTTCCATCATGCTAGGATAGGGGAGAATGTCACCGTATTTTCCCCTCAAACGACATCTTATCTGGATCAATTGAAAGAGTTAGGATTGGCCGGAAAGAAGGGACTGGCACAAATGAATGTCGCACTCACTCAGCAAGCAGATATGCTTTCGATCAACGATTGTTTTTTCTTAATGGGGTGGGTCTTTTTGGCACTATTATTCTTCCTGCCGCTAGGAAGAAAGAAAAAGAACTCGAGCAGTGTTAGGATAGGGCATGCAGATCTTTAGACCATGGATCCTTCCCTCCCCCCTCTGTGAGCTCTGTGCTCTCTGTGGTTAAAAATATTGAACCACAGAGGAGGAAGAGAAGGAAAAAAATTCCTACGCGAAGAGGAACTCGTTTGTCAAATGAGCCTTATTTCTTTTTCATAAGGGCTGCACGCGCTTTACTATGCCTGACGCTGTAGCCGAAATAAATCACGCATCCAATAAACATCCAAATGACAAACTGCACCCATGTAACACCGGGGAGCGCAATCATCTGAATAATGCATGCAAGCGTACCTGCTAAGGGAATCCATGGCACAAATGGGGTCTTGAATGGCCTATGGAGTGTGGGCTGCTTATAGCGCAAAACTAAAATCCCAAAGCATACGATTGCAAACGCAAGCAATGCACCCATGCATGTGAGCTGCCCTAAAATCCCTACCGGGAAAATCCCAGCTAGAAGCATACAAACCACGGTCACTAATACTGTTGAAAGAAAAGGTGTTTGGTAGCGATCGCTGATTTTAGCCATTGGCTTTGGCAAAAGACCGTCTTTGGACATCGTGTAGAAAATACGGGATTGGCCCAAGATCATAACCAGGACAACCGATGTTAGGCCTGCAAGAATAGCAAGCTTGATCACAAATCGGAGCCACACATAACTAGATCCTAATGCATTAACCGCAACAGTGATTGGATCGGGTACATTGAGCATGGTATAGCTCACGATGCCAAGCAAGACAAAGCCGATAACCATGTAAACAACAGTAGATATCCCCAATGAGCCGATCATTCCAATTGGAAGATGTTTTTGAGGATTACGACATTCTTGAGCCATTGTGGAAAGGGCATCAAAGCCAATGAAGGCAAAGAAAACAACACCTGCGCCCCGAAGAACACCACTCCATCCAAACTCTCCAAATGTGCCGGTATTTGCGGGAATAAAAGGGGTTAGATTGTCAAAATTAACAAAAGCGGCACCGCATGCGACAAAAAGAGCAATCGCACCAAGTTTAACAATGACCATGAGATTATTAAAGGTAGCAGCTGCGCGAATTCCCACAGCAACAAGTCCACCAATGAGCGCAACAATGATCATCGCAGGAATATTGATCATCGTTCCTGTTTTAGCCCAGCCGGTTGCAATTTCATAGCTAAATGGCGCGGAAGCAAACGCCTCAGGGATGATGATCCCCACATCGCGCAAAATACTAGAAAAATAAGCAGACCATCCGACGGCAACAGTCGATGCTGAAAAGAGATATTCCATGGTAAGCCCCCATCCAATAACCCAAGCAGTAAACTCGCCCATGGTCGCATAGGCATAGGTGTAAGCACTGCCGGAAATGGGAATTAGGGATGCAAATTCTGCATAACAGAGCGCAGCAAACACACAAATCATTGCTGCAAAAATAAAGGATAGAAGAATACCTGGGCCAGCATATTGCGCAGCAGCAGGACCGGTGAGGACGAAAATCCCCGCTCCGATAATTGCTCCAATACCCATTGCAGTCAGCGTCACAGCTCCCAAAGAGCGCTTCATTCCGTGGCTTGAAGCTTGAGCCTCATCAAGTAATGACTTGATCGATTTTTTTATAAATAATCCATTTTCTTTTGCCATATATCCTATCGTGTATCTTTAAAATTTCTCAGGAAGGTTTTGGCTATTTCTTCCTGAGTCGGGCGAAATTTACTTTCCAGGACAGCGGTGATAGTCAGTAGAATAATAAGTCTGACCACATTGACTGCATTTGATTCGGACCAGGAGTTCTTCACTACTAGACTTAAAGCTGCTGAGCATAACAAAAGTTCCTGCTAATGAAAGCGCACCGACTAAAGTCAAACACATGATTTTTTTCATACAATCTCCTTTGTTTAGATCTCTTAAGATCTAAACAAAGACTTACACAACTATTTATTTTACCACAACCTTTTGTTGAATTTTGCTATTTCTTCTGCTATAGAGAAAATAGACCACACAGCCCAGAACCATAAAAGTAAGAAGTTGAATCCAGATAATTGCCGGCATCAGAATCATCAAGGTAAAACAGGAAAGAGTCCCTAACAACGGCACCCATGGAGAGCAGGGAGTTTTAAATGGACGATGCAAGTTAGGTTGTGTAAAGCGCAATATCAGAACACCAAAACATACCATGCCAAAAACAAATAGAGCTCCCATCGAAGTTAACTTGCCAAGAATTCCTACCGGAAAAAAACCCGCGAGAAGCATACCTGTAGCTGCGACGGCCATCGTCGAAAAATAGGGGGTGCGAAACTTATGATGAATCTTTCCAAAGGATTTTGGGAGCAATCCATCTTGAGCCATAATGTAGAAAATACGAGCTTGCCCCATGAGCATAACGAGAATAACCGAGGTGAGACCGCTCAATATTGCTCCATTGACGATATAGCGAAGCCATTTGCAACTTGGACCAAAGGCATTGACTGCGACCGCAATGGGATCTCCAACGCCAAGGAGTTTATAACTGACAGTACCAGTAAGCACAATTCCAAAGATGATGTATAAAATAGTGGAAATAGTAAGAGAGCCCAACATGCCAATGGGCAGATCTCGCTGAGGGTTTTTTGCTTCTTGAGCTAATGTGGAGATGGAATCAAATCCCAAAAATGCGAAAAACACAATTCCTGCTCCCCGTAAAATACCTGTCCAGCCGAATTCTCCAAACTGTCCAGTGTTACTTGGAATAAATGGCGTCAGATTATCGCTATTGATATAAGCAATACCAAAGCCAATAAAAAGAATAATTACACCTAGTTTTACGTAAACAAGAAGAGTATTTAAAAAAGCAGCTGATTGTACTCCTCTTGATGCAAGCCACCCCAGTAAACCAATGATCACAATAGCGGGCAAATTAATGACAGCCCCACTTTGTGCCCAACCATCATGAGCATTGTATACCAAAGGAGCTTTGGAGATAACCTCCGGCAAAGTAATACCAAAATCTCTCATGAGACTCGAAAAATACCCTGACCAACCAACGGCAACAGTTGAAAAAGAAAAAAGATATTCGAGTGTGAGCGCTAAACCCATGATCCATGCAAAAAACTCTCCCATTGCAATATAAGCATATGTATAAGCGCTACCTGCAATTGGAGCAATCGAAGCAAACTCAGCGTAGCAGAGAGCAGCAAAACAACAGACAATGGCTGCGATAATAAAAGAGATGATGACACCAGGACCTGCTGCGTTGGCTGCTGCATCCCCTGTAAGAACGAAAAGCCCAGCGCCAATGATCGCACCAACACCAATGAGCGTTAAATTCACAGGACCTAATGTGCGTGCAAAGCTATCTCTATTCGCTGCCTGGTTTACGACAGACTCCACTGACTTTTTGGCAAAAAGTTGAGCCATTAAAGTTTTAGAAAAAAAGCGCATACTACAACCTCCAAAGAAAACCATTGTAGCAAGAAAAATGACTTTTGATCAAATGTTAAATTATTTGATCAATCAAACCACTGTACTCAAAACCCCTTCCCAGGTGCGTATGAAATCCAATAATTCTTTTTTGGCAGGTTTTGCCTGCAAAAACTCGAGCGCATGAGGCGAACTTCCCAAATGCGCAAGCTTGGCAAGCAACTGCAGGTGCCCTTTGTCATTACTGGCAAAGAGAAAGAACAGAGCATAGACGTCCTTTCCATCAAGGGCTCCATATTCAATGGGCTCACTAGGATAGACGACAAAGACCATATCAAGAGGGCCGTTGCGTAGGAAATCTCGCGTATGGGGGACTGCAATCCCATGATTGAGGGCAGTGGGCATCATTTTTTCTCTATCGATCAACAGCTCAGAGAGCACTTCCGGATCGACACCCAGTTTCTGAGCGATGACTTTTGTCGTACCTCGGATCACCTCTTCTTTTGTTTTTCCGGGAATTGTAGAAAGAACATCCCCTTGATGAATCGCGCGATAAAGACAAAAGTGCTGCATCCCTCCGCGCACGGTGGATTCATGAGAATTATCATGGGAAATAGGAGGGTAGATTTGTTTTTCGTTAAAAAACGAGCCTTCATTGGGGGGGGATTGGATTCTGCAGTGCATCATCCAATCTTCAATTTCAATCCGGCTGAAACGGTATTGGTGATTAATCCGGTACGCAGGAATTTTGCCCTCTGTGAGCCAGCGTCGTATCGTTGTCTCTGAAACGCTCAAGAGTTCGGCGACATCTTTAATCTTCAGATCCATAGCAATACTCCTGCTGGTTTTAGCAATCTGCAAATAGCGCGATCACATCATGCGCATCATACGTCTTTAGCAATTTTTTGCGACGGTCTTCATTTTTTATAGCTACTGTAAGATGGGATAATATTCTCAAATACTCCGTCTGCCTGTTATCGGGACCACCGATCATAAATACCAGGCGCACGGGCGCGCCATCGAGCGCATTCCACTCAATCCCTTTTCTGGGCTGGATTCCAATGGCGATAAAAAAATCGTTATATCCTTGAAGTTTTGCGTGAGGAATCGCCACGCCAAGACCGATTCCCGTCGAGACAATCTTTTCTCTTTCTAAAATTGCATCGTGAAAGACTTTGGGATTTTTTAACTTTCCATGCATTTCGAGCAGATCGACCATCTGTTTCAGAGCTTCATCGCGCTTTTCTGCACTTAAAAATAAGACGAGCCCCTCGTCCAAGTACTTGGAGATTGCCACACATTCTTCCCTTTTAAATAGTTTAATCAAATCGCGTGCGCTCACAGCAATCTGATGATTAATGCGTGCCAGTATGGCCAAACCCACCCTCTCCGCGTAAAGTTGAGCCAATTGAGGCTTCCAAGCAAAAATTTGCTCGCTCTACCTTTGCCAGCACGATCTGCGCAATGCGCATGCCAGGCACCACTATAAAATCACTTTTCCCATGGTTGATCAAAATAACCCCGACCTCTCCTCGATAATCGGCATCAATTGTTCCGGGAGTATTTAATACAGTAATTTGATTTTTTAATGCAAGGCCGCTGCGTGGACGCACCTGAATTTCGTAACCAGAAGGGATAGCAAAACGCAAGCCCGTAGGGATCAGTGCCGATCCTCCGGGTTCTATACAGATTTGTTCTTTAAGATGCGCCTTAACATCTGCTCCTGCTGCAAGCTCTGATGCATAAGAGGGTAAATATTCTGAATTTTCTGCAATGGTTGGAACTGCAATTTCATCATCCATAATGCTTTCCTAGAGAGATATCTGTTATTTCAGTATTTGAGTTTCTGCTAGTGCCAACAGTTCTTTAAGCTTATGTGGCAATTTCTCAATCGACTGCCCGTACATCACTTTCAGGGCTGTATGTTCTTGAAACACACGCTGGTTGTCTGTCAGAAAGTCCAACAATTGGAATAATTTCTGTTTTAATTCATGGCGATTAACAATGCAATCAATCATTCCTCTTTCTAGCAAAAATTCTGAACGCTGGGCGCCAGGAGGAAGCTTTTCCCGCATCGCTTGCTCGACAACACGAGGTCCTGCAAAGGCAATCAGTGCATCCGGCTCAGCAATGATCACATCGCCAAGAGTTGCAAACGATGCGGTGACCCCCCCTGTTGTCGGGTTTGTCAGCACAGAGATGTAGGGTAATCCTCTCTCATGCAGCTTGGCCAATGCTCCTGCAGTCTTTGCCATCTGCATTAAAGAAAGAGCTGATTCCTGCATGCGCGCTCCACCTGAGGCAGAAACAAGGACAAGGGGAAGATTTTGTAGACAAGCATACTCGATGATGGAGGTTAGACGCTCTCCAACGACAGAACCCATCGATCCTGCCATAAAAGAAAAATCGAGAACCCCAAGGGCAACCTCTTTGCCTAATATCTTGCAAGTGCCAACGATAGCCGCTTCATCCCGGTTTGAGTTCTTTTTTGCACTCTCAAGGCGTTTAGCATAAGCTTCAGTATCGACGAATTGAAGGGGATCTAGAGGCTTGAATTGTTGGAACAACTCAGTAAAACTCGCCTCATCGGAGAGCAACTCTACGCGCTGCGTCCCTGATAGGCGGTAATGATAGCTGCACTTAGGGCAGCAATGCAAATTTTGCTGAAGCTCGTTTGCATGCACCATATCGTTGCAATGGGTGCATTTTACCCACCCGCTATAGCCGTCTTTTTTAGTCGTTTGAACTTTAATTTTCGGCTTATTACGAGAAAACAACCCCATAAACATCCATCGTTACTTCCTAAAATTTCAACGAATATACCACAATCCACTATCGGGCATCAATAACCAAATAAGCAAAAATGCCGATTTAATTTTTTAAATTACAGCTGGCAACAAAGAGGTAAAAATCATTTTTTTGCCTGGGAAAACCGCTCTTCCACATTCTTCCAATTGACGATCTTCCAGAAATTTTTTACATATTCAGCGCGTACGTTCTTGTATTGCAAGTAGTAAGCATGTTCCCAAACATCGAGCCCAAGCAGAGGGACAAATCCTTGCGTGCTTAATGGATCTTGGTTAGCGCATGTAGCGATGACAAGCCGATTTGCTCCTTTCTGAGTTCCCAGCCATGCCCAGCCGGATCCTTGAATGGCCACTGCCGAAGCACTCATTTTTTCAATAAAAGTTTCGAAAGAACCAAATTCATGTGCAATTGCTTGAGCAAGATCCCCTTTGGGAGCCTCTCCGCCGCCCTTGCCAATAGGAGCAAGATTTGTCCAAAAAACAGAGTGATTGACATGGCCGCCGCCGTTGAATCTAATCGCCTGTTGCAGAGCTATCATTGTAGCAATATCCCCTTTAGTTTCTGCTTCATGGTACTTTTCCAACCCTAAATTTAAATTGGTCACATAAGCTTGATGATGCTTAGAATAATGCAGTTGCATGATCTCTGCTGAAATCACAGGTTCTAAAGCAGAAAAGTCGTAGGGAAGCTCGGGAAGTTTGTAGGGGGCCGATTGAGTCATAAATCCACTCCTTTTTTGGTGATCAATAAAACCATATGCGATCGCGACTTTTTATACGATGCTGTTTTTCGTTGATTTTTGTAATGGACAATCAAACAACATTTATAGTATAATACTCAAAAAAAATTAACAGAGAATTTTTATGAGCATCTCCGCAGTCTTGCCACATTCGTTAGGCGCAACATCTACCAGTACCAAAGCCAACCCAATTGCAAATGATGCCAATAAATCCCCCGATTGGACCTACCTGGTGCCTGTGATCGGAATCCTCGCACTTGGCATCCTTCTATTTCCTTCAAGCGTACCCATTGGCATGGCTGTGGGTGCCGCTACCCTTATCGGGTCTGTTGCGATCACATTGATCAGTACTTGTTTAAAGTTAGATGTCAAAGATGATAAAGAAGAAAATAAGAATCTTTCTTTTTCTGAAAAACTTGCGGCCACAGTAGCTGCACCCATTCTTGAAGAAGGGTTTTTTAGAGGAATACTGCAACCCCTTGCAATCCGTGCCATTGTATTTATTGTCCCTGCAGCATCTGCTGCATTTTTAGGAACCGGCTTGAGTGTTGCCGTTTTGGTTTCCGTCGTTGCTACAGCTATCCTTTTTGGTCTTGTCCACCTGACCAATGACCATAAAAACACACATATTCAAGCATTTAGTGCGACAAAATCGGGGATTGTCTATGGATTTTTAGCCGTGTACTTAGGACTCCCCGCAGCCATCGCAGCCCATATGATACATAATACGTTGATTGTCACTGTGACAGAGATCGCAAAGCTATTTAAAAACAAAACAACTTCATCAAGCTTGCAACCCAGAACTGTCTAAAGCACCTCTCAAAGCCTGCTCTGTAATCGGCCCTATCGCAAGGCATTTCTTCCCCCTTGGCAGCACTCCAAAAATCTCTATAAAGGCTTTCACAGTGGAGGGACTTGTGAACACAATCTCATCTATCTGATCTAAGTTGGGCTTGGGTTGAACCACTTGCGAAATGGTGTCGTAGAGATCGCACGCCTGATAGCGAATCTGGCATTCTTGGAAATAGTTAGCAAGAACCGGTCTTGATAAAGAAGAGCGCGGTAGAAAAATGTAGGCATCATCGAGATTGAGGGTCTTTAGCAATTGCACAACACCCTCTTGTGTCTCAACTACGGAGGTATATTGCGGAGGCAACCTATTTGCACTTAAATGAGCAGCTGTCACCTCTCCAATGGCAATCACAGTCCTATGGGCTAACCCATTTACATCACATTGCAACAACTTTAAGTTGTCCATGAAAATTTTCACAGCATTTTTGCTTGTGAAAATGAGATGAGTATAATCCTGCACATCGTCAAAAGCTTGTTTGATCTCAGGGTGATTAAGTGCTCTTGGAACAATTTTGATGACTGGATAATGGATCAAATGCCCCTTAGCATTCCCTCTTGCTTCAAACTCAGATGGATCGGTTCCCAAATACAATGTTGTCTTCATTTATCCCTCGTATCTATCGATTGAAAAAGGGTTTGCATCTCTTCATCTTCCTCTAGTGCAAGAATGGCAAGTTGCCCCTGCAGGTGTGCCCTTTCTCCTGGCAGCGGGATTCGTTTGCGATCTGTTAGATTGAGGCGAATCAGAGCAGCCTCTGCGATGACAAGGCCATCGACAATCCCCTGATCAAGAAGGGAAAGACGCTGTTTGATGTTGCCGCGGATATCGACACAGACAAAGTCACTGCGCAGCTCCTTAATATTTTTTTCCCGCCGCTCACTTGAGGTGCCAATTTTTGCGCCCTGCGGCAAATTCTCCAATGTCATCCCATGCTTGAGTACCACTGAGTCGGATGGATCCACTCCTTTTGTCAGGGCAATTAATTGGAGACCTTTAGGCAATGGGCTGGGGAGATCTTTTGCAGAGTGAATGCTGATGCGGCAACCTCCAAGCAATTGCAACTCATCGATCTCTTTGGTGAAAAAGTTCGTTTTTTCCAAACTGCGCAGCGAAGTTTTTAAATCTCTATCTCCCATCGTCTCTACCCAAATAGGCTCAAAACCAATGTGGGGATGGTGCAAACGCAGTTCTTCTAGTACCTCTTGCATTTGTGCGCGGGATAGAGGAGATCCTCGAGCCCCGACTGTGATCGGGTTAATTGAGCAACTCACGCACTGCCTCCTCAACGACATCGACGCCAATTAAAGTGATTTTTCCCGCCAGATCAGCAGAGAGCCCTTTTAAATTGCGCTTAGGGCATACACAGCGCCGAAATCCCATGTGGATCGCCTCCCGAATCCGATTTTCAATTCTAGGAACCCCGCGCACCTCGCCTCCAAGGCCAACCTCCCCGATGACTACTGTTTCTGCATCGATCGGACGGTTGCAAAATGAGGAACCAATCGCCATTAAAATCCCTAAGTCGACTGCTGGCTCAAAAATCTTCAATCCTCCTGCAACAGAGACAAAGACATCGCAATGGTGCAATTGATATCCCATTTTCTTTTCTAAAACAGCTAGTAACAGGGCTAATCGATTTTGGTCAAGTCCTGTCGATTTGCGCGTTGATGTAGAAAAAGCGGAAGCTGCAACAAGCGCCTGTACTTCGATAAGCAGCGCGCGGGAGCCCTCTACCGTCGGAACAATAACAGAACCTGGCAACTCTTTAAGCCTCTCTTCTAAAAAAATCACAGAAGGATTGCTCACCTCGGTAAGCCCTTGGCTGCCCATCTGAAAAAGCGCAATATCATCTGTGGGGCCAAACCGGTTTTTAACAGAGCGGAGCAGTCGATAACCATGCTGCCGATCCCCTTCAAAATCGAGCACCGTATCGACAATATGCTCTAAAACTCTAGGTCCTGCGATCTCCCCTGATTTGGTCACGTGGCCGATGAGAAAAGTGGCAATCCCCATTCCCTTTGCAATATGCATAAACTCTGTGGCAAGCTCTCTTACCTGGCTTACAGACCCTGGCGCAGAAGGAAGCTCAGATTTATAGAGGATCTGAATCGAATCGACGATCATCGCATCGGGTTTGAGCTTGTCTATTTGTGCCTTGATGTTAGAAAAAAGGGTATCGCTTAGCAAGTAGAGGCGATCATCCGCAACGCCAAGACGTCTAGCCCTTAGCGATGTCTGTTCTACAGACTCCTCGCCACAAACATAAAGAACCGTCTGCCCCTGTTCTGCTAGATTTTGCGCTAGCTGCATCATGAGCGTGGATTTGCCAATCCCAGGATCCCCACCAATGAGGGTCAACGATCCGGTCACTATCCCGCCGCCGAGCAGTCGATCAAACTCTGGCATTTTGGTTGACATCCGAAGAAACTCCGCTGTCGAGATCTCTTTAACGCGCATCGGCTTAGGGCTTTCATTGCGAAGAGACTCAAACCGTTTCCCCTTGTCTTCAACCTCGACCTCTTGTGCAAAAGTGTTCCATTTCTGACAAACGGTGCAGCTACCGGTCCATTTCATCTGCTGATGGCCACACTCGGTGCAATTCCAAATCACTTTTTGCTTCACCTTCACTGGATCACCCCCAGCTTTTTTAGTGCATCTTCAGCAGCTGCTTGCTCCGCTTCTTTTTTCGATGAGCCACTCCCCTCCCCAATATTGATCTCATCGACACAAGCTGCTACCTGAAAAACCTTGCTGTGGTCGGGCCCTGATTCTTTGAGAATTTTATAAAAGGGGGGTTTTTGATATTTCTTCTGCGAATAATCCTGCAATTCCGCTTTCCAATTGCGCAACGGTTTTTTGAGATGCTCTTTAAGAGCCTCAGAAAAATGGCTAAAGAAAAAGCGCTCGGCAGCATCAATTCCTCCATCGAGATAAATTGCTCCGATGAGTGCTTCAAAAAGATCTGCCAAAATCGTCTCTCTTCCTCTGCCATCATTCATCCTCTCCCCTTTGCCTAGCAACACATACTGGGCAATTTCTAGCCGACCAAGCAGCTGCGCGCAGCTGCTAGCTTCTACAATGTGGGAGCGCAAATGGGAAAGATACCCCTCAGGCTCTGCGGGCAAATTGACGTAAAGATACTTGGAGATGACCAAACCTAAAACAGAATCGCCAAGAAATTCCAGCCTCTCATTGTGCTGCTCAATCCAATCCCGATGCTCATTAAAGAAGGATCGATGAACAAAGGCCAGCACAAGCAGATGTTTGTTTAGAAAAGAGTAATTAAGTTTATCTTCGATGATAGAGGTTCTGGCAAGAAGCTCTTCGATTGAATTCATAGTTTTTCAATTTTTTATTAATAATTTATATTCAGAGGGTTGAAACTGGAGTTTGGACTAAATTTGGCCTGCAGGGACGAGCGAGACAAAATCAGATCTAACTGACCGACGAAGTCAATAGCGCTAGCTATTGATGAGGAGAAAGTTAGATCTGATGAAGTCGCAGCCGTCATCTGCAGGCCAAATTTAGTCCAAGTTCCAGTTGAAAAAAACCATGATACTCAGCAAGCAGACTTTAAGCAAACTAGGAAATGCTAACATGTTGAGGTTGTTTTACCTTCCAGCGACTGATCAACCATGCCCCAAAGAGCGCAATACCCGATCCCAAAAACAAAACCGGCATCGGACCTAAGTAATTGCAAAGAAAGCCTCCTAATACTGGACCCACAGCTCCTCTGATTCCGATCATAAGCACATTGACTGTGCTGAACGGGGTACTACTTTGATCTCCTGCATAAATGGTTCCAGAAAGATACCAAATGAGATGGCTTCCTCCTTGAGTCACTCCATAAACCAGATGCGCAAAATAGAACCATGCAAGGTGGGTAGACGCTAGTAGTAAAATTAAAGGGAACAGACCAAAGCCCAATAAAATCCAGACAATCAGCTTGTTGATTCCAAATAAATCCAAAGCCTTTTTCCAAACCAAAGAAGAGGCAGCAATCCCTAACCCCACAAACACACATCTTGCAAGCGCGACATCGGAAATAGTCACAGGTAATACATCGGCAATAAAAATCGAGCGGACAGGGGAAATCAGCATGAGCGCAAACCCGCCTATCATAAATCCCCATTGAAAAATGGCAAAGTCGGGCCGGGTTTTTAACAATTGAAAACTTTCTTTAATGGGATGAACGATAAAATTTTTCTTAACCGGCAAAGGAGGAGGGGGTTTTTCTTGAGAAACTTTAATGCGCACTTGCAAAAACACACTAGAGAGGCTAATTAAGGAACAGGTTAGAAAAATGATCCTCCAATTATTATTGGAAATTTCTAAAATTTGAGTCAAAAGCAACCCGATCACGACCCCTTCGATCACGCTCAATCCATAGTAGAGAGAAAAGACATATTCCCTGGTCTTTTTAGTGATATTTCTTTTGAGGATTTCCATCAGAGCTGGCGTGGATGCCCTACTAAATAATTGATAAATGCTGCAACAGACAAACATCGCAATAAAATTATCGATGTAGGGAAAAAAAAGAAAAGGGATGCGTGCTAAAACCCAGGCGCCAATGAGGTTAGGAAGCAACTTGTGACTGCGATCTTTGAGCCATGCCCCCCAATAAAAAGACAATACAGAAAGAACAGGGCTTAAGGTGGAAAATAGCACGATCTGATAGGTCGTAGCCCCAATTTCTTTGCGCAAGATAAAGGGGATCATACTATAAATGGCAATCAAAGGCTCGCTGGATAGATTCATCCAAAGCAAAACAAGCTTTGTTTTTAGGCAATCCTTGTCTTTTACTTCAGCCAGTTCATGACTCATAGGAATACTTAATTTGCATATGGCGGAAAGTTTAGAGGTTTTCCCCTTTCACGTCTATAGAGGGAACCCAAGATAATGCCAAGAAAAATTATATACTGGTGCTACTTCAAACGTACCTGTAATTTTTGTTTTAACGCGACCATTTTTCCTTTCCCCAAACAGGGACATTATTCGAAGTAATAAGGCCCTGTTTGGGGAAAGGGAAAAGGGGGCCGTTAAAATAGAAATTACAGGCACGTTTGAGGTGGCGCCGGTATATACCGGTGCTACTTCAAACGTACCTGTAATTTTTGTTTTAACGCGACCATTTTTCCTTTCCCCAAACAGGGACATTATTCGAAGTAATAAGGCCCTGTTTGGGGAAAGGGAAAAG